>CAYYPF010000006.1:11228-15186 GCA_964473475.1 Microcaldota archaeon
AGCATATGCATCCTCAGATGGATGCTTTTATTCAAACAATTCACACCCACGAGGGGTTATTGAAATTGCTTGTGTTCATCCTATTCTCAGAACGCAGATTTCAGAATGCTTAGATATTATAAACATTGGAAATCGGAACGAAAATAGGCGAATTGTAATCTCTAAGAAACGAGACGTTGAAAGATTTTTCAACGAAGTTGGTTTCCTTGAAGAAAGTGTTGTTTGCAACACTAACTCAAAGAACTTCGGTATTGGTAAGAACGAATTATTTAGACGTTCTTTTTTGGTCCAAACCTAAGAACTCCCAGCCAAACTATCCACCAAATGCTGTCCTTTTGCAAGTGAGCAATACAGAATCTACTAAGTGGTGTTTCACTTTCGCATCCACACAATCCAGAGACCGTGCTTCGACGCTCCCACTTACGCTAGGTAGTAAAATCTGTATTACAACATCAGGCTATAGTAAAGCTTTCCACAAGAAAAATTTAATTAAAAAATGATAAATTTTTCTTTCCATGGGGTCTTCGTTTCCCACTGGAAGTCCCCGGCATCTTCACCGGGCAGTAAGTTCACCAGGTCCCAGGCAGGGACAGCGAGAGAGTCGTTACGCCTTTCATGCAAGTCGCCAATTAAGCGACGAGGTATTACGCTACCTTAAGAGGGTCAGAATTACCCCCGCTTTTTACCAGCCCTTTTTCCGGTTGTTCGCTCTGCGAACAAATTTTGAAAACTTGTTTTCAAAGCTTTGCACGCTTTGGCGTGCAAAATTTGACGTTGCACGTCAAAGCTTTGAAACCGACTTTCAGGTACTGGCAGTGAGCAGGCGTCGACCATCATACATGGCCTCTCGACCTAGCGATGATCTGTGTTTTTGGTAAACAGTCGCTCTCTCCATGTTACTGCGACCTGCAGTCTACTCGACCGCAGGCATCCCTTCTTGCGAACGTACGGGACTAGTTTGCCTAGTTCCCTTGCCTGAGTTATCCTGACACAACTGAGCCTTTTACTGATCTTTGAATGACGAATCATTCAAAATTTTCAGCTAGGGGCACCTGTAATAGTTCTAGGTACGGACACAGAAGATCGTTCAAAGTTCCCTTTTTAAGAACCCCAAGGATTAATGAAATTACTCCATCAAGCTTTCATCCCCTTCTCCTCATAATGAGACTCCGAGGACTTACACCTTTAGACGGCTTTCACCGCTTCATCTACCTCAAGGCGTCAAGAACTAAGCCTTGCGTTGCCGCGCCTACTTCTGTGGGACAGGAATATTAACCTGTTTCCCTTTCGTATCATTGGTATTACCACGCTACTTAGGATCGCCTAACCCTGAGCTGACGAACATTGCTCAGGAAACCGTGCCCTATCAGTTGTCTAGAATTCTCATCTAGATAAGCTGCTACTAACGCCATGATATTCATTCCAAGTCGCTCCACAGGAACTTACGCCCCTGCTTCTGCGCGATTCGGACGCCTTTCTACACAATCAGCCTTGTGGGCTGTGGTAAGGTATCGGAAGCTGATTTAGCCCCGATTATCTTCGGAACCTGCATTCTCGGTGGGTCCGCTATTACGCGTTGGTTAGAGGGTGGCTGCTTCTAAGCCTACCTCCCCACTGTTTTTGAATAGAGATTCCTTTACGATTAACACTTAATCAGCATTTAGGGTCCTTAACCTTACGTACGGTCATTCCCGAAAGGGCTCTCCAGTTTACCTGGAGAACACCCCACTGCCTCCGTCTACAGAAATTATGAGTTCGGAGTTTGAGAAGAGAGTGACCCCTTTCGGGGCCGTTCTCCCTGATCAGTGCTCTACCTCATAATTCTCCTCAGGAGACGCTGTGCTAAGACACAGTTCGAAAGGAGGCCGCTATTGCCGGGCTCGACAGGACTATCACCCCTATGCGTAGGTCACCCAAGCAGAATATACTAGCATTGGTTGCGGTCCTCCACCAACCGTCAGGTTGGCTTCGACCTGCCCACGTATAGATCGCACCGGCTTCGGCTCTTGAAAGTGTGACTGATCGCAGTTTCCTACGACATCCCTGACCCGTGAGGGCTGCGGATACTCGCTTTCGCTTCAATTTTCATTTCGCCACACTCAAAAACTCCATGGCTCTTGCTTCGAGAAGAAAGCCAAGACACTGGTTAAACAACCTCGATCAGATCCTTGCGAATCCTCTCTTCGGAAGTCCTACATCCCTTTCATGCCTTGGCTGCCTGTCCCCATATAGTTTCAGGTTCTTTTCACACCCCTTCCGGGGTACTTTTCAGCGTTCACTCGCGTTACTAATTCGCTATCGGTCTGGCGCCTCATGTTTAGACTTGGAAGTTGATACTCCCATATTCGTGCCCTCTATCCGGAAGACACTACTCTACGAGTTCCCCCCTCTTTCCTTAGCCTAAGGGGCTATCACCCGCTTTGGCATCTCGTTTCAGAGAACTTTAGCTCGGAAAAAGGATAGTACTATCCTCACCACATCTACCTGAACATTACTATCCAGGAATTCAGTTTGGTCTGACCGGCGTTCACTCGTCGTTACTAACCGGATCTCAATTGAATTTCTCTTCTTTCCCCTACTCGGATACTTCAATTCAGGGAATTGCTGCTCCTTACGGAGCGCAGTCAAATCTGAGGATCATAGGTTGCGTGCACCTACCCTCAGCGTATCGCCGCTTACCGCGTGACTGTGCGGGCACCAGCCTGGCCATCCACTAAATGGGTTAAATTTTTCAACAATGCTTGCGCACTGTTGGTAGCAAGCTTATTCGCACTTACTGCCTCGAATCTTAATGATCCGAGGATCCAGTAATTATCTTTACTAATTTTCCTCACTTCATACTCAATTCAATCCTTCGATTTTGAGAAGAATCACACTATACGTATATCATCACACCCTAAGGTGCTCAATAAGAAGCTAATTCTAGCAGCTCTATATAATGAAACGGAGGATTTAAAAAGCTACTTATATTACGAGGAAAACTTTCAGGGAACAAAACTCTTGTGACACGGTGTGACGACCCCACTGAAAGTGGGGCTTCGGTGCCTTCAAATGCATCAAAACACAGTTCCACCAAATCAACTGAAGCTAATGGCACTCGCCACATCGTGTCAGTAGAGCTTGTATAAAATACTAAATATAGAATAGAAAATATTGACCACAAAAAGACGATAAGCAAAATAGAGTAAGTAATAAATAGCGCAACAGACTAAAAACAAGGGAACCAAAACTACAACTGGATAATAGTTTGTAACTACTAAAAAATTAATAGCTTGTCCATTATATCTGAGCAAGAAAATAATTGCTGCACTTGCAGTAGCAATTAGCGTATCACGATGAATGATTTTACGATCAACATCATGTCCAAATTTTTTCTTAAAAGAAAGTATAGGTGGAAGCAGATAGGATAAGAGAATTAGAGCGATATAAAATTTATCTTCTGCACCAAGTAATGCAATATCGATTTTTATCAGTATATAAAATGAGTAAAAAAGATAAATTTAGAAGATATAATATACCAAGCATCCCAAGCAATCTAAAAATACGATTTAAGTTTATGCGCATATCGATCTTCTTTAAAAAAATGGTAGGTATAAGATTAAAAATACTACGGAACATTTTAAATCAAAAAAGTTAATTAAAAAATTAATTAAATGAGGATTACTATGGGTAAGCGACCAAGAAAATGGAAGAAAAAAGGCCACATGAGATGGAAGTGGATTAAGAAAAAGAGAAAAAGAATGAAAAGGGCACTGAAGAGAAGAACAGGAGACTTGTAGTTTTAGATTCTTCTTATTCAAAATGGAATTTATAAAATGGTTTTGGGGCCTGAAAACCCCAACATCACCTTTTTTATACTTTTTGTAACTTAAAATGATAATATGAATACTGGACTAGTACGTAAACTAAAAACTGTGGTTCCACAAGCTCTTCAAAGAGATGCTCTAGCTAAGTATAA
>CAYYPF010000006.1:15286-21559 GCA_964473475.1 Microcaldota archaeon
TCTAGCTAAGTATAAAATTGATCCAGAAAAATTGTATAGTATAATGAGCGCACGATTTCAAAAATGGCTAGGTTTATTTTTTATCGAAAGAGGAAATTATAAAATCACTAATAGAGGATATGAAGAACTCTCAGCTAGTTTACGAAGAATGGATACTGCATTTGGAGAATCATGTTCTGATAGAGAAAGAAGCGGTAAAGAAGAAGTTATTAGGGCACTGAGTAAAAAAGAAAGCAGAGTAGCAGTTAATGAAATGGTTTCTAGAATGCTTGGGGAAGGAAAAGCCGAGGAACTTTATACTAAAGGACAGATTACTTACATGGCAGATTGGACAGATAGAAGAACAAGAATTTTAGTAATAAAAAAATTAGTTGAAACTTTAGGAAAAAACTTGAGGACATTCACAAAAAAAGAGTTTAGAGACAATAGATTGGGTGGAATGTTGCTTGCATATTATGCTGACTCCCCGTATAGAGCATTCGTGGAAGCAGGATATGCATATACGTTGGAGCAGACTTTGGAACATGCAAGAACAGGAGAATTCCAAACTGAGAAAATTTATCCTTGGGAAATGAAAAAAGCAGCAATAGATTATAATGATGTGGAAAACCGGGTTGCTGCAATAATGTGGCATGTGTGGAAGTTAAGCAAAAAAGTAATTAAAGTAATTGAGGACGTGTATAAGGTTGGAGTAGAGATCCAGGATAGTGAGCAAAAAGATTTTGAAGACAATGGACTAATGGGACTACTGGTAAGGCCAGAGTATAACAGCTCCCATTACTTGGCTTTTGTTGAAGCAGGCCTTGCATACTCGGTTAAGGATTCTTTAGAACATGCAGCAAAAAGAAATTTCAAAGAGGACAAAAAATATTTTTGGGAATTTGGAAAAATGCCGACGGGACTGCCCAATGAAATGGAAAACCGGGTTGCTGCAATGACATGGCTGATTTGGAAATTAAATGGAAAAAAAGGTTGGGAAACAACTGAAGAGATAATTGATATAATTACTAACTTAAGTGTTGAAAACGTCAGGAACAACGGACTGGGGGGGTTATTGGCAAACCGTTACCAGGATTCCCCTTATTTAGCTTTGGTTGAACTTCAGCTTGCGTATTCCTTTAAAGAAGCTTTAGAACATGCAAAAACAGGAGAATTCCAAACTGAGAAAATTTATCCTTGGGAAATGAAAAATTCACCATACTTATTTGAGTATAATAAAAAAGAAAATAGGGTTGCAGCAACCAAATGGCTGGTCTGGAAATTAAGAGGAGAAAAAGAAGTCGGAGAGATAAAATACCAAGAATTTATGACTAATGGATTAGCAGGAGTAATGGACTATTATGATAGCAGTGCTACTCTTGCGTTAATAGAAGCAGAACTATTACCTCAGCCCTCTCTACGTACTTATCCGCGTAGCCAGAATGGAGTTGCAACATTATAAATACATTTAAAAAGAATTCCGTTCTAGAATAAACCTACAAATTACCCGTAAGCACTGCTCTTGAGCAGGAGGGGGAAATTTATGGATACTAAAAAATTAGACGATGGATTGAATAAAATCCTTGAAGAAAAGGGAACAAGAAAGTTCGCCCAAAGTGTCGAAGTAATTTTTAATTTTAGAGGAATAGACTTCACTAAGGCAGAAAACAGAGTAAACTTAGATGTACTTTTACCTAAAGGAATGGGCGGAAAGGAACCAAAGATTGCAATCATTGCAGAAGAAAATGTTGCTTCAGAATACAAAAAAGCTGGAGCAGAACTAATTATTCTTCCAAATGAGATTCCAGCATATACTGCCCCTGATAAATTGAAAATGCTCGCAAGGGATTATGTTCTTCTTGCACAGCCAAGCCAAATGTCTAATGTTGCAAAAAATCTAGGTAAATATCTGGGTCCTAGAGGTAAGATGCCAAGGCCATTAATTGAAAAAGGAGAAGCTGCACTAAAAAAAGCAAAGAATTCCATTAAGGTAGTTTCAAAAGGAAAATATCTTCCAGTACTTCAGGCATTTGTTGGAACAGAAAATATGCCTCCTCAGGATCTGAAGGAAAATATTGAAGCTGTTTATGATTCAATAAAAAATAAGGTAAGTGAGCCCTGCATAAAATCTATATATTTAAAATTAACAATGAGCAAGGCAACTAAAGTGATGTAATAGTAAATGATTGTGGGTATGATGAAGGTGTGAAATATGAAAGAAACTTATACTGTTGATACTTCTCGAAAAAGTATTCAAGAAAAAATAAAGAAGGTAGAGGAACTTAAAGGGGAAATGAAAAAGTATAAAACATTTGCAGTAATTGAATTAAGGAACTTGCCAGATGATTTATTACAGTCTTCTAGAAAAAAACTTAGAGATGCTGGAAACAGGGTAATAATTGCAAAAAAGGCAATTTTGCAAAGAGTATTTGAAAATGATCCAAAGCTTTCCAAATTCGTTAAGGCTTGTGAGACATCAGTTGCACTTGTATTATCTAACCAAAGTCCGTATGAATTAAACCAGTTCTTCAGGAGCGCAAAGAAAAAGATGGCTGCAAAGGTTGGCCAAATTGCCCCATATGAGATTGTTGTTCCTGCAGGAGAAACAGATCTTCCTCCTGGTCCAGCACTTTCTGATTTAAAGAATGCGGGAATTAATGCGCAGATTAAGGCAGGAAAGATTGCAGTAGGTAAGGACTCAACTGTTGCAAAAGCAGGAGAGGCAATTAACCTACAAAAAACAAAGGCATTGCAAATTTTAGGAATTAAACCATTTGAAAAAACAATCAATGTGGTTTATGCATATGATGGAGAATACATATATGACGCATCACTATTGAATATTGGAGCAAAGGAAATAAACGAAGGATTACTGCTTGCTTATTCACAAGGAAATAATATTTCCCTGAATGCAAGGTTCCCATCAAAGAGCACAATGAAAGTTATGCTCACAATGGCATTATTGCAAGGAAAGAACTTTGCAGTTGGTGGAAGATTATACTCAAAAGAATCCATAGGGCAGCTTCTCTCTCTTGCCTCAAGGCAAGGGTCGGCTCTAGTTGGATTAAAGAGATAAAAAAATGAGGTGTTTTGAATGAGTGAAGTAGATCCATATTTGCATGCAGCTCTTGTATTACATGGAGCAGGCAAGCCAGTTAGTAAAGAAGGGCTTGTTGCTGTATTAAAGGCAGCAGGAGCAGAAGCTGACGAAGCAAAGGCAAAGGTTTTGAGTGAGGCAATCAGTGGAGCAAACATTGATGAGTTACTCAAAAATGCAGCAGTTGCAGTTGCAGCCCCAGTGGCAGCAGCACCAGCTAGTGAAAAGAAAGAAGAGAAAAAAGAAGTAAGTGAAGAGAAAAAAGAAGAACAAGCAGCTGAAGGATTAGCAAACTTGTTTGGATAATTCTATTCAATATAATTTTTTCTTTTTTTTTATTTTATTTATTTTTCTATTTTTGTTTAACAATTATTTATTTTTCTTATTTTTTTCTTTTTCTATTTTTTACTGTTTCTAGAAAGATTATTTGCAGTTATTTGACTAAAAATAATGCCTTTAGTATGAGTGGGTCCGATCTAAAGTATTTTCCATTTTCATTTTCTAAAAATGAGCAGGCAACCAGTTTTTCTACTGCAAACGAGAAAGATTTAGGGTTTAGCTGTTCTTTAAGAGTAATCTCTGTCCTTGTCTTAAGTTCGTTCCAGCTTATTCTATTAGAATTGCGCAAGATAGCCAAATATAGTTTTTTATTTCTCAACGCGTTCGTAAAATTTATAATCTCTGAAGCAACAATGTTTGCAGCAAGTTCCATAGTTTTTTCAAGTGCATTATTATTTTTCAAAACTGCCTTTTCATATCCATAAAGTGTAAGCCAGCCCACAAGACCATCAAGCTCATCTATTGCCCTATATATCTCGTCTTTAGTTTCCTTGATATTTAATTGCTTGAACCCATTGCTAAGAAATTCAAAAGCCCTGTTTTTATCAAGGCGTTTCATGATGATTTTAGTTATATGTCTTCCGTATAAAGGGTGAGCACTGTCGTTCTCTCCAAGAACATGTTCTACAAGCCCGACTTCACTTCCTGAAAGTACAAACGAAACATTCGGCAATCGATCATAAAAATACGATAATACATCTGCAAGGTTTTTTATGTCTATTTTCTGAGCTTCGTCTATAAAAACAGTAATATTTCCAGAAGCACTTATCTTCTTTTCCATTTCAATTATGCTTTCAGATGCGACTTTTACGTTAAGGCCTATACCAAATGCAGATATATTTAAGCTATCAATCTTTCCGAAGATTCTAGTTTCTCCGGTTTTAGCAACTTCATAAATTACAGAAAAAATTTCTTTTTTGGGATCTGAAATGATTCTACCGTCAAGCCACACCTTCAATCCTTTTGCTTCTCTGTAGAAAATATTAAGCAGGCTTGTTTTTCCTACACGCCGTACTCCAAGAACTGCGATTATTTTTTCCCTTCGCTTCAAGGCCTTTTGCATCTCTTCATATTCATATTCGTAATTGAAAAAATCCTCTTTTTTGCCTTTTGGTTCTATTGAAAAGTACATAGAAATATCTACGCATTGATATTTATAAACTTACCTAATTCTGTTTTGTAGGTAAGTCAGCTTACCTTAAATGCAAAATAAGGTAAGTTAACTTCCCGTTGTTCAGTCATCGTTAGGTGTTGAACAGTTATACCATTCCAATTAAATCGCGCATATTAATTTGTTATCCGCTACACAATAACCCACGTCGATTAGGTTTTTAATCAAATAACAGTCTCTCTCGTTGTAGCATCTAACAGATTCGTTATCGTTAATTAGTTGTTTTGGTATAGAGTCTCTCACCAATCCTCATAGAGTATTCTCCAATTATTTTATTTCTATTTTTTAAACGAAATTCAGCTGTTTGTAAAGTCAATTTAACAAAATGTAAGCGGATTGTAAAGTCAACTTTACAAAATGCAAAATTTTATAGGTTAGGTATTTTGAATATTTGAAAAAAAAATTATTCGCAGTTTTCTAACTTTGTAAGCAAAGTATCAAGTTTGATCCCCATTTCCAAAAGGTCAGTTTCATGGGTTAGATCCAAAGGAGGGCAGATACCCCAGCAGTTTGGGCATGTATAATCAAATCTGAATCGTGAGGCTTCGATATCCTGTGCATATTTTTTCATAATGGGAATTTTTTCTTTTACATAAGAAAGTGAAGCATAAACATTGTCTTCGTTTACCAAATCGAGTTTTGAATAACAATCTGGAACTAGTTCCATCAGTCCATCGCTCGCATAGGAAAAGGAAACATATTCTGGGTATAGTTCTTCATAAGGAACCGTTGAATTTAGTATCTTCATTCCAAATAACATAGTTATATACTCACAACTCGCTTCATCTTTACATGGGTATGCATCAATTAGCTGACCTGTGTCATAATCTACTTTCGAAATAAGAATACCGACTCTGCAATACAACTCTTCTTTATAGCCCATAAAATCATAGTTAGGTTCATCATTTCTGCTAGTATTGAAAGATGAGAGCAAATCTTTTATCTCCTGAAGTTCCCCTTCGGTTGAACAACACCCTCCTAAAAAAAATGTTGCAATTGTATCCTCTCCGAACTGATAATTTTTCTGATTATTAGCACCGTTTACAAAATCATATAATAATGTATATCCATATCCGTTGGATTCAAAATATCTTGCAACAACCAAAATATTTTCTCCGTTGGAATAGAGTTTACCCTCATATTTCACTAAGTCCGCATTTACTCCATCCACTGTTGTAAAATCATCATAAGTTGTAGTGAAAGAGCCGATTTGTGAAAGTATATCTTCTTCTACTTGTCTTACCTCGGCTTTGCTCATTTCTTGTTCCCACCAGATTACAAACTCTATGCCGTTTGGAGGGTAAAAGTCTACTTCTCCATCAAAGTCTATGACCTGCCAGTCCTCGCCATATTGTATGCTCCAATCTGGATTACAATTAACATAAGTTTTTGGTATTGTATCATCAGAGATTTCTATTTCATAACTAGAATCCAGAGGAGTATCCATATAAGTTACATCTTTTACTTCTGAATTATCTTGATCAGTATCTTTAGATAAATCTGGCTCTTGTCCGTCTCCCACTCCTAGGTCCCTTACTTCAACTTCAGCGTCTTCTGGGGAAATTTCCGGTTTTAAAACATCAGCAATGTTCCAATCCTTAACTCCGCTATCTTTGGTTACTGCCTCTTTACCTTTTCCAGAATCAGCTTCAAAACTTACAATGTCTGAAACATTACTATCTTGTTT
>CAYYPF010000007.1:0-20286 GCA_964473475.1 Microcaldota archaeon
CCCTAGAAACATATTGTTTCTATAGGATCCATTGAAGCGAAGCTTCAATCGGATCAGCAGATCACTGGATTTTCGACCTGTGTGTAATACTTAGAAATTCAAGATCCGAATTACTTTGTTGGTCGAGAATATCCAAGAAATATGCCTAAGTAATCCAAACTAGGCCAAGCAGAACCAAATTAATACTGAAGAGAGCGAAATCATAGTCGGTAGTAAGCATAATATACGAATTATCTGGGAAGGAATATGCCCAACTAATACCTAGACAGCTGAGCGGTACCTTTAAATGTTTATTTTTAGAATAATTTTCATGAAAAAGTTGACTGTGTTTGTACTATTATTGTTTGTCTTCTCATCCTTTGCTGAATTTGAAATTAAGAGCATAGATGTAAATATTAAGATGAAAGAGGATGGTTCGGCAGAGGTAAAGGAAGTAATATCTATATACCTTTTTGGTGCTGAATCCAAATCCCTTTACCTTTCAGGAATGCAGAATAATGAATTTTCTTTTTGGTCAAGCCTGTTGAATTTACCTGGATTTAGGACTCATACAAATCCCCTAGTTGCAGATGTTAAGGATTTCAAGATTATTCCACAGCAAATTTCTAAATGCAGCAATACCTATAACTATTGCATAGGGGAAATTTATTTTGAATACAAAACATATCCATATTACAATAAATCAAATGGCCAACTAATACCTGGGACTGGTTTTTTCTCTTCTGAACAATATAAACCCAGAACAACAAAATTTATCGCAAATCCAGCTGCATTTTCTTTTGAGAGCACAGAAGTGGAGCATGTTCAGCGTATTGGAGAAGGGACTACCCTTACAATCACTCTTCCTGAGGGAAGCAAGGTTCTTGAATTAAGCCCATTGCCTAAGGATTTGGAAGGAATTAATCTTCCAACCTCAGATTACAATGTGTTCTCCTGGTCTGAAACCCTTCTTGTTAAATTTACCTTTATTTATGAATATGAAAAGGGATTAGATGATGAGATGGTTGCATTTTTCTCAGATACGTATGCTTCTCTAAAAACAGTGCTATTCGGTAGAGAAGGAATCCCGATACTTGTTTTAATAATCATTTTGGTTTCATTCTATATTGTACTTACTTCATTAAAATCAGTGAAAGGTAGAACGCCATGATGTATCCAGGAGAAGACAAAGTACTTGAACTGCTTTCAGCAAAAGGAAAATTAAGCATGGAAGCACTATCATTAGAATGCAAACTTAATTTAGACACTGTTAGAAGAGCTGCAGAATCCCTTAAGGAAAAAGGATTTGTTGTTCTTGAGAAAGAAGAATCCACTACCCATATTTTTACTAGTGAGTTTAAAGAGTATGTGAAAAAAGGAGAGTTGCCTGAATTTGAAGTTTTTAAGAAAGCACTCTCTGGCCTAAGTACCGATGCACTTATGGAGAGTGAGAGGAAATTCGGACTTTCCTGGGCAATAAAAAAAGGATTCGTTCGGGTTGAAAATAAAAAATTAGTACCAATTGTAAGAGAATCTGAAGTTTCTACAGAGAATTCAACTTTACTTTCAATTTCTGATTTTTCTAAACTTGATGCTCAAACCAAAGAGGAGTTTCTTAGAAGAAGGTTTGTGGAAGTGCGTACTGGTTCATTTTATTCCCTACAAATTACAAAAGAAGGAAAAAGTGCATTGGACTCTGGAATGAAAAAAGAATTTTCTGTGGATGTGGAAACCAGGGATGCACCAATGGGCAAGAGCCATCCGCTTACCCGTGCAATAAGCAAGATGAGAAGGATATTTTTAGAAATGGGATTTGAGGAAATGGAAGGCCCGCTTGTGGAAAGTTCTTTCTGGAATTTTGATGCACTTTTCCAACCGCAGGATCATCCAGCAAGGGAGCTTGCAGATACATTCTACTTGAAAGAAGAATTACCTCTTCCCAAGGATAAATCTCTTGTGGAAAGGGTAAAAAAAGCCCATGAGAGCGGATGGGGGCATAAATGGAATCCTGCAATTGCAAAAAAAGCAATCCTAAGAACGCATACAACTTGTTTGAGTGCAAAAACCCTGGAATCAATAAATGATCCAATTACTCCAAGAAAGTTTTTTGCAATTGGAAGGGTATTCAGAAATGAGAGAACTGATTTCAAGCATCTTTCTGAATTTCATCAGGTTGAAGGAATTGTAGCCTGGAATAAATCAACCTTCCAGGATTTACTCGGAATATTCAAGGAATTCTACTCAAAGTTAGGATTTGAAAAGATTAGATTCAGACCAAGTTATTTTCCATACACTGAACCAAGCCTTGAGATCGAGGTTTATTATGAACCAAGAAAGGAGTGGATGGAGTTTGGGGGTGCAGGCATGTTTAGGCCTGAGGTTACAAAACCGCTTAAGAGCGCTTATCCTGTACTCGCATGGGGTTTAAGCTTAGAGCGGCCACTAATGCTTATGCTTGGACTTAATGATATCCGTTCCTTTTACAAGAATGATCTGGAGTTACTGGAGAACACAAGGATGTTTTGGGAAGATTAAATGAAACCAAGAAATGTAATCCTGTTTCTGGTTTTGCTTTGTTCGATCTTTATTTTTGCAGGAATATTCCTAAAAACACCAACAGAGAGTGAAGAAGCTGAAGAAACTGTTTCCTTTGAATTAAATAAAATCGCATTTGCAGGAAATTCTTCCTATATTGTTTACAATTCAAACGGAGGGGGAACACTGGAAATGATTCCACTAAAGAGCAAGCCGCATCTTTCCCTAACAGTGTACCTTCTTTCTCAGGGAATTGGAATGGCATCTATTGATGATTTTGTTTCTGATCTTTCTGCACTTGAGGGGCATGGCTTTACATTTGAGGCAAAAAAATTCCTTCCGCAAACACTGGATTCAGGGCTTTTAGTTGTTCCTCAAGGAGCAATGCCTTTGGAGATTCTCTCAGGAATGGAAGGAAGCGATTCAATAATTATTTATATTGGAAAAAAGGATGCAATTATTGGAGCAAATGGCGTTGAGACTTTTGACTGGTATGCCTCTCTTCCAGAAGAGAAAAAGGAAAGAATAATTGTTTATGATATGCCTCTTGATGAGTTTTATACCCAGGAGAACATGAATTCACTTTTAGAGCTGATTGTTTTTGGAGGTTATGCAGAACCAGGAAAATCCAGCAAGATTTCACTTTCTGATGGTTTGAATACTTTTGCAGTTCCATTAGAAGGTGCAGAGTATGTCCGGATTATTTATGAAAGAGAGGGAACAACCAAGATTTTTGATTCTGTAAAATTTTATCCTTCTACAACTATACTTACAGTAGATCCTGTTTTTCCAAATGAAAAAGCATTTGCATATTTTTCTTTACAAAATATTGTAGGTACTCCTACATTTTCAATATATAAGGATGGTTCTTTAGTTTCCAGTGAGAATCTGCCTTCTTCTGGAGAGGTATTCTCAAAAACTTTTCAATTCAGTGAACCAGGTTGTTATATTCTGAAAGTAAGTGATTATGAAAAGGAACTGGCTTCAGGAATTTTTCATGTGTATGATTTGAGATTCGAATACCTGGAATCAAATGATATTTTCTATAAGTTCAGTGCTAGTTTAGATGGGGTTCCATTAGATGGAAAAACTATCCAGGTTTCTTTGGATTCTTCAAAAAATGTAAAAAGCATTTCAATTGCAAATGGAGAATTCACTGTTCCAGCAAAACTGAGTAAAGGCGGCCATATTTTTAATTTTGAATTAGAAGGGCATAAACTCTCAGTGGAGGTTCTTAAGAAAGAGGAAGGCCCGCTTTCAGTTTATATGACATATGGTCCAATTGCAATCATATTCGTGATTATTGTTTATATTGGAGCCAAGATGATTAGAAGGCCTTTTTATAAATTGAAGTTTGGAATAGTTCGAGCACCAACTTCAGGAGAAGTAGTTTGCACCTCCAATAAAATGTTAAAATTATTTGAGCAGTCAGTACAAAAATCTGGTTCATTCAATACATTGAGCGTGAATGAATTTGCTTTATTCCTGAAGGCGCATCTTACAGATGGGTATGATATCCGAGAGGGAAATGCAGAAACTATTCTAAAAAGATTGGAAGGAAAAGGCCTGCTGGAGTCCTATCAATCTATCTATCAGTTGAAAGGAAATGGAAACGTGAAGAAAAATGTACTCCATAGGCTCATAAAAGAAAAATTAATTGTTCAGGGAGTGCACTTTGCATTTGAAAGAAATAAATTTGTTACAAGAAATGCAGACATTCTTCTTCCTGGAACAGATTCTGGACAAAAAAGAACAATTATTGTTTTTGAAGATAGAAATGCAATAGATTCTTATCTCTCCTTGCTTTCTCCATCCTCAAGATCAAATATACTCATAAAAGTAAAGAATGGCCTTCTTACACTTACAACTTTGAGAGAACTTGAGGATCAACTATGAGCGGAATTAGAAATAATCAAAGCCGCCCAGCCGCAACGGACTTATCCAAACTAATGCTCGTTGCTTTAGTCTCGGTCTTGAAGTTCGAAGAACTTCAACGAACTTATGGCCGCAGCCATATGGTTTGGCAACCGAGACGGCAGAGTAACTGGAGTTTGTTTTTATTTTTTTTACTTTTGCTTCCTCTTAATTTTTGTTTATCTGCTAATCCACCAATAAGTGAAATGCTTTCTCAGAATCTAGAACAAGGCAATTTGCTTGTAGGTGCAATTAGTTCTGGAGAAACAGTTTCCATTAATCTTAAGCTGGTTAAAATTACCCCTTCAATTGAGGGAAGTATTTCTGCAGAGGAACAGAATTATCTTTTATATTCATCCTCAATTTCTTTATATGCGAAAGATACATTCCTTGATCCTGATTCAGGCTGTGGAAAACGTTTGGTGAATGCTTCAATTGAGTTAAATTTTATTTTCACAATAAATAATCAATCCAAGTCTGTAAGCTATTCCCTAACTGATACTGAAGCACTTCCAACGAATATTCTTGTTCCTTTTTCAGAAAATGAACTTTCTTTAGCTGATGCAAATGATTCGCTGAAGACCCTGCTTGAATGGAGCGTGATTGCAAGATACAACGATTATTCTGTTTCAGAACAAGTAGATGGCAATGGAAATACGATTAAGGAATGCAGTTTTGCAGGAACAAAATCTGATTCTTTTTCAGGAACCTCGAATATTTCTTATAAACTTGAAGGAGGAAATTTGCTTTTTTTCCTTTCAAAACCAGTTCTTAAGGAGCAATGGCATAAGAATAATCATTTTGATTCAGTTATTCTTTCTAAGAGAAGATTCTACAAAGGAGAAATTTTTAAGAACGAGGAGCAATTGCATTCTGCTCAATTATACTTATTCGATACTTCCTATGATCAATACGGGCTTTTGGATATAATCTTGGTCAAGAATATCAGTAATGAACTGTTGCTTTCTGAAGTTATTGCATATAATTTTCCAGTTCCTCTAGAGAGTACAAATGAATCTTTTTCTTATGTGTATATGTTCAATTCCACTTACGAAGGAATTGGGAAGAATAATTTAACTGTAAAGTTATATGATACTTTTGGAAATGAATTTACTCAAACTTATGAAATCACCAGTAAAATGATTGGATTTGGAGGAAATAATTCTGAGGAAGGAGTAGCTGATGAGTATACAAGAAAGAGTGCTTCTTTTGGAACTGAGGAACTCGTACTTATTCTTGTTCCTACTTCTATAATTGGAATTTTATTCATAATCGTATTCTTTAGATTCAAAAAGTAAAACTAACTAATATTTAAATAGTTTTCCTGAGAACTATCTTTGGTGTTTCAATGGCTATACGAAAAAAAAGAGATCCATTCGATTTATTCAGTTTTGGCAACTTTGAGGAAATATTCAGGAAAATGCAGGAAGAA
This sequence comes from Microcaldota archaeon, assembly GCA_964473475.1. GTDB lineage: Archaea > Micrarchaeota > Micrarchaeia > Anstonellales > Bilamarchaeaceae > CAYYPF01. Next base: position 5,861 of record CAYYPF010000007.1, read on the forward strand.
ATGATGGATATGGATAAGCAATTCCAAGATACACAAAGTCTTTCTGAAGAAGATTTTGAAAAGGCATTTAAGGAAGGAAAAGTTAAGAGAAAAGTTTATGGTTTTTCCATGTCTGTAGGTCCAGATGGAAAGCCAATAGTCCGCGAGTTTGGAAATCTTCCTCAGCAGCAGAATATAAAAGTTGTGAAAAAGAAGGAGGAACGACAGCCCCTAATTGATGTGTTTGAGGGAAAAGAAGAAGCAGTAGTAGTAGCTGAGGTTCCAGGGGTTGAGGAAAAAGAAATCAAATTAAGCGGAGATGATCACTTGCTTATAATTGATGTAAAAGGAGTTCAGAGAAAATATTATAAGGAAATAAAATTTAAAAATACTGTTGATCGCTCAAAACTTAAATCAACCTATAAAAATGGAGTTCTGGAAATACGCATTCCAATTAAGCGATAGCTTGTTCTTTTGGTAATTTTGTTGGTAATTTTCCGCGAGCAATAGTTCTGACATCGTTTTCAAGATAGTAATGTTTTGGCATAAATATTCCAGAATCAGGTGTTTTTTTTGGGATGGTGGGGTCCATATTCCTTACTTGCACAAAACCTGTATAAATACCTTTCCATCAATAGTTCGTGAAATTAAATATCAAACAAAACTCGTATTTTAATTTCCCCTTTCTTTTCCTCAATTCCAAATAAGTGATAAGTTACTGCCTTAATTACATTTGAAAGCAGTCCTTTTTCTCCAAATACCTTTACTCTCATTTTCCCATTCTTCTTATCGTATTCAAGAACTTTCATTTTCTTAGGAATAAACCCCTCTGCTTCACATTCTGAGAGAATTTTTGAGAGTAATCCTACAATTAGTTCTCCAACTTCACTTGAACTAAACTCGCATTCAAAACTCTCCTTTTCTTTCTTTGCCTTGCCCATGTGCTTGAACATTCCTTCTGCTACTCCTTCCAGTGCTTCTTCAAAGGTTTTTCCATATCCTTCAATGTATAAGTCTGCAGTGTGCTCAAGTACTCGATGATTCATATAATACTCCACTCATGATTTATTATTTAAACTCTTCCTTACCCATTTTTTGTATGCAACTTGCTGTGATACGATGTGACGACCCCCTGCTTCAGCAGGGGGCTCCGGTGCCGTCGACAAAACCAGATTGTGGCTTCACTAGATCAGCTGAAGCTGACGGCACTCGCCACACCGTATCAGAAGGAAAGAAAATTAGCCTGGAAGGCCTCCTAACCCGCTCCTACTCAGTAAAAGGCAAATACGAATCCATAATTTTCGATGGAAAGGAAGAGTTAGAAGTAGTTTCTGATAAATTTATTCCTTCTGGCTCATTAGTTAAGATTGAAGGAACAATTGAGAATTTCTTTGGAATCTTAAAATTAAGGGCAAGTTTTTTTGAGTTAATGCCTGAAGAAGAATCTAAGGAGAAATATAAACTTATTCAAGAAAGAGCAGAAGCCTCAGTTCCACTCAAACAAACTAAATTCTTAATCAATGATAAAATGATGGAACAGCTTAAGCCCAAAATAGAATTAGTTGCAAGAAAATTATACGTAGCACAAAAATTAGGAAGAAATATTGTAATCAGATTCCATAACGACGGGGATGGAATAAGCGGAGCACTTTCCCTTTCCCAATTTCTAAGGGGGAATTACATCCAAAATAGTTCAGCAGTTTATACAGTTTCAAATGCCCTCAGAGACCTAAGTTTTTTACAGCACACAAGAGCACCACTCCTGGTATTTGTAGACTTTGGAAATGGAAATGAGAGCAAGGATGGGGTAGCTTTACTGAAAGCAGGAGGAATAGAATTAATTTCAATCGACCATCACCCTCCTTTTGAAGGAATTGAAAATTATGTCTCTTGCATACTCAATCCTTGGATCATTGAGTATTCAGAATCCTCTTCAAGCTATACTGCTGGTTATTTATGCGCAGAAATTTCAAAAACTCTTGGAAATCAAAGTGACCGAAAATCGGTCACATCTCCCGCTTGTCCTACAGACAAGGGGCATCTTTTTGGCACAAAGCCAAAAAGCTTGTCACAAATCGGATCAAATGCTCAAATCCAATTTGTGAATGCTTCTGAGAGGTATGCAAGAATTTCCCTTACTTCAGATAAGAGCGACCTAATAGAAGTTGAGGAAGAGATAAGAAATACAGGAATAGTCCTTAATTATATTGCAGCACATGCTCCACACACAAGTACTCTGGAGTTCTACTCAAAAGTTCTTTCTAATCCAGAGTTATTCAGTTCAATCCTTCTACAAGCAAGGGAAAAGATTGATGAGCTAATTCGTCTAAGCAGGAAATCTCTAAAAGAGGAAAAAGTAGGATTATTCTCAGTTTTTCATATTGGTTTAGGAACAATTGTAAAGAAGCACGAGTTTCCTGGATTGGGAAAATCAGCTACTCAGGTTTTTGAAGCACTAATTCCCAAGGATAAGCCAGCAATTCTGATTGCCCATGGCCCAGAAGTAGTTGTTCTCAGGTTAAATGATTTCGCAGTTGAAAATGGAGCAGATGGAACAAAAATAGTTGCTTCATTAAAAGAAAACATGAAAGATTTTATTGAGAATGGGGGAGGGCATGCAAGGGCTGCAGCACTTAGGGTAAAGGAAGGCTTTGAAAAAAATATAATAGATGAAATAATACACATCCTCTCCAGTTCTTGAGTATGCGTTTTTAAATATTTACTTATAAGTTCTCAAAGTATTTTATATGTTTAAGAGTTTTAGAGGTGAAAATTAAATGGACGCGATATTATTCTCCTTTGTTGCAGGAGTAATAGTTCTATTATATGCGGCGTATCTTTCCTTTATTGTGGTTAACTCCCCAAAAGGAACGCCAAAGATGCTTGAGATATCCAAAGCGATTCAGGAGGGAGCAACAGTCTTTCTTTCAAGGCAGTACAAAACATTAGTCCCAATTGTAGTACTGCTTGCATTAGTTATAGGCTATTTCGTAGGCTTATCAACAGGAATTGCATTCCTTGCAGGAGTAGTTTGTTCTGCATTAGCAGGTTATATTGGAATGCAGGTTTCAATACGGGCAAATGTACGAGTAGCTGAGGCAGCTAAAAAAGGCATGGATTCTGCACTAGCTCTTGCATTCAAAGGCGGAGCAGTAACAGGAATGGCGCTTGTTGGATTAGGATTAATTGGCCTTAGCAGTTTGTACTGGTACTTTGGCTCAATCATACCATTAATTGGTTATGGATTTGGTGCTTCCCTGATTTCTTTATTCGCAAGAGTTGGAGGAGGAATTTACACCAAGGCAGCAGATGTTGGCGCTGACCTTGTAGGAAAAATAGAAAAGGGAATTCCTGAGGATGACCCAAGAAATCCAGCAGTTATTGCAGATAATGTTGGAGACAATGTGGGTGATTGCGCAGGAATGGCAGCAGATGTATTTGAGTCTTTTATAGTAACAATAATTGCTGCAATGCTTTTGGGTGCTTTACTCAATCCTTCATTCGTAGAGATTCCTCTGGTAATTGCAGGAATCGGAGGAATTGCAAGCATTGTTGGTTCTTTGTTTGTTCGATTAGGAAAAAACAAGAACAAAATAATGAATGCATTCTATAAAGGAATTCTAGCAGCAGCATTAATCATGGCAGTAAGCTCCTATGTTTATCTGGGAGGAAACATTAATCTTTTCATTTCAGTAGTTGTGGGGATATTGTTAACTGCGTTAATTTTTGTAGTTACAGAATATTACACGGCAAAAGAGTATAGACCAGTTCAAATGATTGCTGAGTCTGCAAAAACAGGAGCAGGAACAAATCTAATTAGCGGACTTGCATTGGGAATGCAATCAACCTTCTTTCCTCTAATTATGGTAGTAGTTGCAATTGCAGTTTCCTATCATTATGCAGGACCGTACGGGGTTGCATTAGCAGCTTCTGCAATGCTCTCCTTAAGTGCAATTGTAATTTCCGTAGATTCCTATGGACCAATTACAGATAACGCAGGGGGAATTGCAGAAATGAGCGGACTTCCAGAATCAGTGAGAAAGGTTACAGATACACTGGATTCAGTTGGAAATACAACCAAGGCAACAACAAAAGGATTTGCAATTACAGGGGCAGCATTGGGTGCACTTGCATTATTTGTTGCATTTGCAGATGCAGCAGGACTTACAATGATAAACCTATTGGATCCGAGAGTTACGATCGGACTTTTCATTGGAGCTCTACTTCCATTCTTATTCTCCAGTTTCTTGATGACTGCAGTAGGAAAAGCAGCATTTGAGATTGTGGAAGAAGTAAGAAGGCAGTTCAGGCAAATAAAAGGCCTGATGGAAGGAAAGGGAAAGCCAGATTATGCACGATGCGTGGATATTAGTACAAAGAGCGCATTGAGAGAACTCTTGGTTCCAGGACTTATTGCAGTACTCTCTCCATTAGTTGTTGGTCTCATATTTGGGGTTGAGGCACTTGCAGGCTTGCTTGCAGGTACAATCGCAACTGGATTCTTGCTTGCATTATTCATGTGCACAGCAGGAGCAGCATGGGATAATGGAAAGAAATACATTGAGGATGGAAAGTTCGGAGGAAAAGGCTCAGATGCACACAAGGCTGCGATAGTTGGGGACACAGTTGGTGATCCTTTAAAGGATACAGCTGGTCCAGCTTTGAATGCATTAATTAAGGTCGTGAACACTGTTTCCCTTGTGTTTGTTGGATTGATTTTGGCTTACGGATTAAACATCCTAGGCTAATACTGGTCTTGGGGTCTAGGGTCTTGAGTCTTGGAGGTCTTGATCTGTACGACTCAGGCAATACAGACATTACTGGGGTGGTCTTGAGTCTTGGAGGTCTTGTTTTTTATTTTTTTTCTTTTTTTATTTTTTCTTTTTAATTATTTTTTTCTGTTCTGGTTTTTTTGTGCCCAAAAGTCAGAATAGAAAGGGTATTAAATCTAATTTGCCTTTATAACTTATGGTTCTTGAAACTGATTTGAAATCCACAATATCAGAGTTAATAATAAAATATAATAATCTTCCGAATAAGGATCAAGAGCCAGAAAAGCGAACAGAAGAATTTATTAGAAATGTGTTTGAGGCACTCGGATGGACCTGGCTAAGCAGGGAAGTAATCCCACAAAAGAAAGTGAAGGGGTCAGGAAAGACAACCCGGGTTGATTATGCCTTTAAGCGAACTGGCCAGACAAAGCGCGATTTTTATGTGGAAGTGAAGAGATTTTCAAATAAACTTGATAATGACGAGGACATAAAACAGGCACTAGAGTATGGCAAGAATGGGAGCATCCGTTGTGTAGTGCTGACAAATTTCATCCGTTGGCGGGTTTTCAATTCTGATTTTTTTGACCAACCGCAGAATGCAGAAGTTTTTGAATTCGATATTTTTGGAGCAGTTTCCAATCCAGATTATCTTAACAAACTCATGCTCTTCGCAAGAGATATAGGGGGGTATGCTGCATTTGATGGATTTGCAAAGAAGAGCAAGCATTGGAGAGAAAGTGCAGACATAGAAGAACTGCTTACTGTACAGCTTATTGAAGCCAGAAAACAGCTTGCCAAGGCCATTAAAGAAAGCAATGAGATGCTTTTTTCAGAATATTCGGAAGGCCATGACAGCGAGGATATCTCTTTGGATGCGTGTGTTCAGCACGTCCTTAATTGTATTATATTCTGCCGTATGCTGGAGGATAGTGGCTGCGATCCTGATCGTAAGATGGCAGACATATATGAACGCTGGAAAAAGGATAAGCGGACACAATTCTACCGCGATGCCCTGGTTCCCTTTTGGGAAAACAAAATGCGGCCTTTATATGACAGCACAATTTTTGACAGGCACAGGATTGAAACCCTGAGCATAAAAAACGAGGACTTTATAGAGTTGTTTGAAGGATTTTATAAAAATCCCGATAATGGATTGCTGTATAATTTTTCAGTAATTCTCAGTGATGTGCTTGGGCATGCATATGAGAATTATCTGGCATATAAAACAAAACAGACCCAGAAAAGGGTAGATCTGAAGGAGGGGCTGTTTGCCAGGAAGCAGGCAGGAGTGTATTATACCCCGGAATTTCTGGTGGACTTTCTGGTTCATTCCACTTTAGGAGAAAAATTAAAGAAATGTAGAACAGTTTCAGATGCGCTTAAAATAAAAGTCATTGACCCTGCATGTGGCTCAGGGACTTTCCTCATTCGGGCATTTGAAGAGTTTAGAATGTGGTACGAGGATATGATCGTAAAAAAAGAAAACGGGTTTCAAACAAATCTGGATTTGGAAAGCTCCAGTTCAATGTCAGGTTTTCTTACTCAAGTTCTGGAGCAATGCATATATGGGGTAGATAAGGATCCGCGTGCAGTCCGCATGACAAGGCTTAACCTGTTTATTAAAGCAGTGGATACTCCGAAGCAGCTGCCCCAGCTTCGCATAATTGAGAGGGACAGCATAGTGCAGGAGGTTGGAAATGGCCATAAGGGGTTCGTAGTTGAAAAGGATTTTCCCAGCGTAGCTGAGCAAGGAGGATTTGACGTTGTTCTGGGCAATCCACCGTGGGAAAAATGGAAACCTGATTCGCAGGAATTCTTTGAGCAGTACGTGCCTGGCTTCAAAAGCCTTCCTACCTCCAAAGCCAAAAAAGTTATAGAGGAAATTCTAAGGACAAAACCATTGATTAGAAAGGTTTGGAATGAAAAGTTAGTTGAATATGAAACAATGTCAGAATATTACCGTGAACTGTATTATTTTCAGAGTGGAGAAACAGACGGAAAGAAGAAATCAGGGGATCTCGACCTTTATAAAATATTCACAGAGCGTGCATACCAGCTTGCTAAAGAGGGCGGAATGGTTGGTTTTGTAATCCCGAGTGGGGTTTATACTGATCTTGGGGCAAAAGGACTGCGAAGCATGCTGTTTGACCATTCTCAGCTGAAAGCTCTTTATTCTTTTGAGAATCGGGGGCATGCAATATTCCCAGATGTCCATGCCAGCTACAAACCCATCCTGCTAACTTTCCAAAAGGGCGGAAAAACAACCAGCTTTTCATGCGGTTTTTTCCTTCATACTCAGGAAGATTTGGAAAAAGTATCAAAAAATCCCACAGTTTTGACAGCAGATTTTGTTAAAAAATCTTCGCCCAATGCTTGGGGTGTGCTGGAAATAAAATCTCCAAAAGATATGGAAATAGTCCAGAAGATGCTGAAATTTCCAGTTATTGGACAGACATTTGATAATAATTGGAATATAAGTATAACCCGCGGGTTTGATATGACGAATGACAGCCATCTTTTCAAAGAATCAAAAGACGGAATTCCAATGCTGGAAGGAAAAAATATAGAACAATTTACCCACCAATGGAAAGAAGCGCCAATTCCCAGATACGCAGTTTCGGAAAAAGATATTCTGGAAAATCTTAAAGAAGAAAAAAGATATAATCTGGGTTACTGGATGGCCTACCGCCTTATTGCAAGTTCAACCAATTATCGCACTTTCATCTCAACAATCATACCTCCAGGTTATGTGTGCGGAAACTCCATTGCGATAATACGCACACCAAATCTGAAGCATCTTGCATTTCTCTGCGGAGTAATGAACAGCTTTGTGGTGGACTACCTCATACGGCAGAAGGTAAGCGCCAACATAAATATGTTTTATTTCCTTGAAACACCAGTCCCGCGCATCGATTCCGGAAAGGAATTTGAAATTATCGTCCGCAAAACAGTCCAGCTTGTTGCTGTTAAGGACTTTGGTCAGCTAAAGAAAGAAACTGGGGTTGAATATGGAATCACGAATGAGCAGGAACGGCTTAAAGCAAGGGCACAGCTTGATGTGGCTGTTGCCAAGCTTTACGGAATTACAAAAGAAGAGCTGGCATACATACTTGATAAATTTCCGATTGCTGATCAGAAGCAGAAGGAGCTAATTCTTCAATCGTATGAATAAGTAGAGGGCTATTTTTTCTATTTTTCTTTTTCTTATTTTTTGTGACCCGGAATCCACCCCCCCCCAATTTTCTTTATAAAGCTAATTTGCATTGATTTATTTATGGTCGGAAAATTCTTTGTAGTGAGAAAGAAAAACTTTATAAATTTAGACAGTGCAGAATACTCATTACGTCTCCAGTATGATTCTGTGGTTTCGGCTGCAGAGGAATGCTGGACTTCATTCTCGTGGTTTTATGGAGAGCAATAAAGGAACCCATGTCTTTATTGACGGGAATAATTTTTACCATTGTTTATCTAGGTCAAAAATAAGACCAAGCAATATCGATTTCTTAAAGTTGAGTAATTTTGTTTGCAGGAAGTTTGGTTTAGTATATTCTAAGACCTGTTACTATAATTCTATACCAAATATAAGCCAAGGTGAGGAACGGTATTATGCCCATATGAAATTTTTAGAGCAATTAAGGAAGCCACATTCCTTTGAAGTAAAGACCCGAAAGCTACAGAATCGTTCAAACTTAGAATTAGTAAATCAAACAGATCGAGAAATAAGTGATATTGATATATGTAAAAAATGTATTGAAAAAGTGCGTAACTATTTTACTGGAAAATTGGATAAAATCCAAGAAAAAGAGAAGGGAATTGATGTAATGCTTGCGATAGATATGGTTGAAAAGGCAATTAAGAATAATTACGATTCTGTAGTTTTAATCTCAGGTGATGCAGACTTTAATCCTGCATTGGATTTAATAAAAGAAAATGGGAAAGCTGTTTTTGTTGCAAGCGTTTTTCATGGTTTTTCAAATGAGCTAAGGCAGAGACAGAGGTTTATTGTTCTATCCTCACAAGAACTCGAGGCACATTGTTTTAAACAATTTTTCTAAATCTTAATTTCCTTCTTTTCTTCAGTAGAGATTTCCTAAGTAGATTTGATGCTGAGAAATGGGTTATTGAAAGAATCACTCCAAAGAATATTGATTTTAACCCAACTATTCCAGGAATAATCCACATATTTTCAAATTGAATTGTTTGTGCAATTGAGCAAAGAGGAATGAACCAAGTAGAGAATCCTATGAAATGCATGGAAGCGAGCGCATAGAAGATAATTATTGAAACGAAATTTGAAATCCTCTCATTCTTTAGGAATTTAAGGAGTATGAATACAATTCCAACCCATAGGAAGATCCAGCATAAGCTTGCAACTGCAGGACCATAAGCCCCAAATTGTTCAAGGAACCAAACAGTTGCTGGATTTCCTTCCCTTTGCGGATTTCCAAAAGTTCCCTTTGCAGTAACTACGATATCAAGAGTTCCGAAAATTATCCAAAGAATTATTGGAAGAAGTAGGGATTTTAGTTTTGAGAGTAGTTTCTGTTTCCAAAATACAAACAGCCAGAAAAGGGCAGAGAGAATAATTGTAACTATAGTTACAATTTGACTTCCAAACACCTCCACATCAGAGGAAAGGATTTGATTGTAAATACACATACTCTCTACCAATCATTACATTCAATTTTTTTATCTTTCTATTTATACTATATTTGTGGATGTTAATAATATAATTGAGAAATACAACCTAACTGCTCTCAAGTTTACCCAAAAAGGCTTTCATGGAATTTTGCATACCTTTTTTCCAGTCCAAGAAACTTGTTTTGAAAAATTTAAGGAAGTTTATGGGGAGTCAATTACATTCACTGCATTTTTTGTAAAAGAAAATTATGTTTCCTGGTATTGGAATGATGAAGACCTAATACGTACTAGGACATCCTTCATAGAAAAGGTAAATGAGAATCCAATTTTTCTCAGTGATTATTTACTAAAATGGCACAGCTTAGTTAAATTATTTGATAAGGCAATAGAAAGAGTTGAGCAAACCCTTCTTGCTAAACTCTCAAACGAAGAGCTTCTTTCTCTCTACTCAGAATTCTACAATGCGTACATTACAGAATATGGAGTTGCAATTATTCCCCAAGATGGCTTTTCAATGCATGCAGACCGATTCTTCAAACCACTTTTAAGGGAACATCTACAGAATTTAGGAAAAGAGAATAAATTGGAAGAATACTACGCAACTCTTGTAAGTCCAATTACTGAATCCTTTGTTTCAACTGAATTCAAATCCAGGCTTTTAATTCTAAAGGAAATAAAAAAAGACCCTGCTCTAACTGAACTTTTCTCTAAAGGAAAAGAAGAAGCCCTAAAGAGTATTCAAAATTATCCAGAACTAAATTCCCTTATAGAAAAACACACTAAAAATTTCTTTTGGGTGGAAAATAATTATGCAAAAATGGAGCCAATTTCAAAAGAAACTTTCATAGATAAAATTTGTGCAGAGATTTACCTAGATCCAAATAAAGAACTTAAACAACTCGATGAACTGGTATTCAAAACAAGAAGAGAAAAAGAAAAACTAGTAAAAGAACTGAATCTAAATTCTGAATTCAAGAACCTAATTAAAATTGCAGAAGTTTTCGCATACATGCAGGATGAACGAAAAAAATACGTACTAATCTCCAACCACTACCAGCGCTTATTCTTAGATGAGATTGGAAAAAGATTAGATCTTTCCAGAAGAGAAATGGATTACACAATCTTCCCAGAACTAAAGGAAATGCTTCTTGAAAATAAAATCAATAAAGAAAAATTATCCAAAAGATATAATGGATGTTTAGCAATTTATTCTTTGAATGGATACGAACTGCTTGATGGAGAGCTTGCTCAAAATATAAATGAAGAAATATTTACTCCGAAATTAGATTCTGAAGAATTGAAAGGTTCCTGTGCTTCTAAGGGAACTGCAAAAGGACCAGTAAAAATAATTAAGAAAATCCATGATCTTGTTAATTTCCATAAGGGAGACATTCTAGTTGCAAGCATGACCAGGCCTGAGATGGTTGTTGCAATGAAAAAAGCAGCAGCAATAGTAACAGATGAGGGAGGAATAACCTCTCATGCAGCCATAGTTTCTCGAGAATTAGGAATTCCCTGTATAGTCGGAACCCAGTATGCAACCAAAATCCTAAAAGATGGAGATTTAGTTGAAGTGGATGCGAATAAGGGAACAGTTAAGAAAATAAAATCGTAAAATACTAATATATCTAAATTATATCCAATTTTTCCAATGCCTTTCTGAAACAGTAAGCTGCTCTTTTAAAAACCCCATCCTCAAAAAGTGTTGCACCTGCACGTAGGTATGCAACAAATGTTTTTTCTGGGTCCTCTCTTTCTATAAGATACCTATCTCCTGTTTTTTCAATTTCATTTGCAATATATTTTGGCTTATTTGAGCATAAGCAGTAATACATTTTTCTAAGTTCTAAAATTGCTCCCTCCTTTTCTCCACTGTTCAGTTTTCTTTTTGCATTTTCTAAAAATTGTGTTCCCCATAAATTTTTCATTTGTTCAAGATGCGGGATAACCTGCGCAACATCGCACAGCCCTATTTTCTCAAGCAATACTGCAGCTTCTTGATCCCCTTCCCATAATTTCCTTCTTGCAAATGCAATATCCGCTCCTTTTTCAATTGTACTAATTAGCTCTTTCAATACCTTTTTTATATATTCATCCCTCTCTATTCTGAGTGCGCATTCCTTCAATTTTGCCATACTTCCCCTTCTTAGAATTTCCCTTAGCCTCCATTCTTCATATCTATTTCTAAAGGCAACCAAGAGTGCACATGCAACACCAACGCGATTCATTTTCTTAAATACTCCTTCCTCTCTTAGGAATTCTTCCAATGCCTTTCTTGCCCTCTCTAATTTATCCAATGCAAGCAATTTAGGAGCACTTTTCTTTTTTCCGAGCCTTTTTTCCAATTGTATTAATTTTCCTATTATTTTTTCCACTTCCTCCCTTAGCGCGCCTGAGGAAAGGGTTGCAAGCATTGCATTAACCCCTTCAACCATCTGTACTGTTCTTGCCCCCTTTAGCTCATTGCGGTATCCTTCTTTTATGTGCTTAAACAATCGCACTGCATGATAAATGTCTGTAGAAATATTTACTTTTCTTTTTCTCTGCGCCCCTGCTTTAACAATTTCATTCGCTTCTGTGGGTCCTAATCCAGCTAGGAACAGTTTATCATCCCGATGGACTGGAAATTCCACCAACCAACAATTACAGAAAATTCCGAATTTTGAAGGCTCTCGCGTATTTACTACAACTCCTTTCTCATCTTTTCCATCCAGAGTTATTCCTCTTATTTTTTCAACAAGGATCTGTGGGTTTATTATTCTTGCTAGTCTTGCCCTTGTTGCTGCACGTTCTTCACTAAACACGTGTACCAATTTATTCATAGTGTGTTAGTGTTCAATAATAATTAAAAATGAATATTAATCTAATTTATTGAATTGCAAATCTTCCTTTCCCTTTTTTCCCTTATTTTTGAATGCAAAACCCTTCCATCAAAAGTAGCTATTCCCAAAATATGCCCATTGAAAGAAACAATTACTGGACCTTTTTCTAATCTAATTTTTTTGCTTACTTTTTCTCCATTCGCAATTTTCTTAGCTTCTTCCTCATTAACCTGAACAATATTCTTTTTCGCAAGCTTTCCAAACAATTGTATAAAATCACTGGAAACCCCAGTCTTTTCACTGTGAGCTACAAATCCCCTTGAGCCATACACATCCAATCCATTCAATGAACTTGCATAAACCCTAATTGCGCTTCCAATATCTTTTGAGAGTTGAACTTCCTTAGGCAATTGTAACCCAAATCTTTCTTTCAAAAATAATTGGAACTCGCTCGGTTTCATTTTTCATCAGCCTTGTTCAACTTTTTTTATTTTTGCAATAAAAAACCCTTCACTCCCAAGAGTTTGTGGATAAATTCTCCAAGCCTTATCCATTCCATCTATTCCTTTTTCATGAGGTATACTCAGTTCAATCTCAATTAATTCTGCTTCCATTCTTTTCTCTAATAGGAAATTTACAACTTCCTCATTCTCTTCCTTTGCAAATGTGCAAGTAGAATAAACCAATTCTCCCCCAACTTTCAAGGAATCAAATGCATTAATTAGAATAGTTTTCTGAATTCCGCTTATTCCTTTAGACATTTCCTGTGTATATCTAAGATGAGCTGCCTTTTCCCCTCCAAGTGCAGTGCAAGGAACATCCACAAGCGCTCTATCAAATTTATTCCGTAATTTGAAGGCCTTTGCATCCCTATTTGTTACAATACAATTAATTGCACCTAATCTAGTAATATTTCCAAACATTGATCCTTCTTTCTCAAGAAGATCATTTGCAACAACTCCACCAGTATTTTTCATAATCGCGCTCATTTGCGTAGTCTTCCCAGCAGGAGCAGCGCACATATCTAGTATATACTCCCTTTCTTTTGGATCCAATGCAAGTACAGGAATCATCGAGCTCAAGCTCTGAATATGGATATACCCAAGAAAATATTCCCATGTATTTCCAAGTTGCTCATTTCCTAAGAATTCAAATGCATTCTCCCAGTGCTCACTTTGTTTAACTTTTAATTTGGAATATTTTTTGAACAATTCAACACTACTTTTAATTGTATTCACTCGAAAATATTTTTTTTGATTAATTAGTTTCTCATATGCAAGCTCTCCATCTGTAAAAGAATTAAGGTATTCGATGAATTCTTTCTTATTCATTTCCTTTCCTCCATTTTCTCCTGTGCTTTTGCCTCTTGTTTATTCTCTGTTTTTTGCTCAACTTTCAGAACATCCTGTGCTGCCTTAGCAATCTCTGCAGCAATTTCCTCCTCAGAAACAAACTTGTACTCTGCCTTCTCAAATTTTCTATAAAATTCTCCTCGTTCTACGAATTCCTTAGGACCATCAAAGAAGTGTTCATAACCAGTCCATACTGAGAACCATGCAGCTGGAATAAGCAATATTTCAAGAGTCTCAACAAATATGCTGCTATTCACTGCATTTAGCCTTATTGCAACCTCAACCAAGGATAGGAAAATACCTAAGGCAATCCTACTAACTCCTGTATTTTTCATCTTTTTTACTTTATCCTCAACTTCCTTTAGCTTGCTTTTGTAGTGGTCCTTAATCCTTTTCTTAACCATCCCCTCTATTTTTGCTGATCTTACTTTCTGTGGAAGGGAAAATACAACCTCAAATTCCCCCTTTCTATTCTCATTATATCTCTTTTCTATTTCCCTTGTAAAATCATCTGAAATTATTCTCTTACTATAAGAAGACTCATCAAAATCCGAGAATATATCATCATAACTATCCAATGCTAGGCTTATAGAATTCATCATTCTTGCAATCTTTCCCTCCTGTTGATTATCCATTCTATCACTTTTAATGTGGCTCAGTAGCTACTCTGGTTAAATGCGCCTTTCCACCTTTTGTTATTCTCCATTTTATTTTTCCAGAATTCACTACCTTTCTTATATATCCCTGCCGTATTAAAAAACTTTTTCGTTTTGCATATAACAACTCATTTACGTGCTGTCTATTCATTTTTGATTTTTTGTATATGCTTTTTCTATCAATAGGTCTCTTCGAGATTATTT
>CAYYPF010000008.1:0-4322 GCA_964473475.1 Microcaldota archaeon
TGATTTTCTCAGGACCGATTGAACGACGCATCGTTCATTGGTCCATTGAACGTAACAACGTTCAATCGGAGATAGAATTCCACTTATGGATCACTAGTCTGTCCGTGAAAAAACCATTGTGGTTTTTTCCCAGCTTTTCAACAGTGTTGAAAATGACTGGTGGAATTCTAAAGATTTAAAGGTTTCTCTATTTAGCGAAACCTTTATAAAGACTACAAGACAAAAAGAGAAACATGCAAAAACCAGAAATCATTTACAGAGAACTACTCTATCAGCGCCTAGAAGAAAAAAGAGATAAATTTACTCAACTGGAACTTGGAAAAAAATTGGAATTATCTCTAAGTGTAGTGAATAAGGCAATAAAACCACTTGAATCAGTTGGTGCGATCATAAAAATGCCAATGGGATTTGGGGTAATTGATCCAAAAAAAATCCTCTATTTATGGGCAAGTAAAAGGAGATTGGAAAGAGATATTGTTTACCAAACTAGAGTTGAAAGACCAATTTCTGAAGTTGAAAGAAGTTTACCTAATGGAACTGTTTATAGTGCGTACAGCGCGTATAAATTCAAATTCGAGGATGTTCCTGCAGACTATAGTGAAGTTATTGTTTACGCAGATGAAGAACAACTAAAGGAGATTAAGAAGAGGTTCCCAGAAAAGAAAGGGCCTGCGAATTTATTCATACTTGGGGCAGATGAACATTTGAGCCAAACTACCAAGAATGGAATTTGCTCAATTGGAAATATGTTTGTAGACTTTTGGAACTTGAAGAGCTGGTATGCGAAGGAATTTCTTCAGAGTCTAGAGAAAAGAGTAGAGGAGATGATTTAGATGGAGTTTTGGAATCAAAATGACCGGAAATCGGTCATATCTCTCAAAATTGGAACCCAATTTTGGAATGAATTACTAACCAAGGCAAGCTGGGAAAAATTACAAGAATTCTCTAAAGAATTTGATTTCATACTCATTGGTGGTTGGGCTGCTTATCTATGGACTAAACAGCATAAGTCCAAGGATATTGATATTATTGTGGATTATGAAACATTGGCTGGACTTCAGAGTAGGTATAGATTAGAAAAGAATGAGAGACTAAGGAAGTATGAGATTAAGTTTGAGAAATTCGATATCGATATTTATGTTCCATTCTTCTCAAAATTAGCATTACCTTTAGAAGATATTGTAAAGGAACACACAACTAAAATTGAGAATATAAAAACAATTAAGGCAGAGATTTTATTGATATTGAAGCAAGGTGCAGAGATTGACAGACGAAATTCAGTAAAGGGAATTAAGGATTCGATAGATATTATTACACTCTTGTACTATGCACCTGTAGAATGGAAAAAATATTTTGAATTATTAAAAAAATATAAACTAGAGAATTATAGAAAAGAACTTTTGCATGTAATAAATACCTTCCAGGATGATAATATAAAGTACCTGGGGGTAAACTTTCAGCAATTCAAAAAATGGAAAAGAAAAACAATTGAAGAGATTGGAAGGAGTTAAGGGATTCTAGCAACTTTTTATTTCTTTCTCTACACAAAAGTAATATGCCATTTAATCCTAAAAAATTTATAGATGAATCCATTCCAAAAATAAAGGAACAGATTGGAAATTCTAGGGCAATTGTAGCTGTTTCAGGAGGAGTGGATAGCACTGTTGCTGCTGTATTGGTTGGAAGGGCAATTGGAACTAATTTAGCCTGTGTATTTGTAGATACAGGGCTAATGAGAGTGGATGAAGGAAAAACTGTTAAAAAAATGATTGAAGGAGTAGGAATAAAACTAAAAGTAGTTGATGCCCATGAACGATTTTTCAAAGAATTAAAAGGAGTAGAAGAACCAGAAGAAAAGAGAAAAATAATTGGAAGGGAATTCATAAGAGTATTTGATGAAGTGGAAAAAGAAGTAAAGGCTGAATTCTTAGTTCAAGGAACAATTGGGCCAGATTGGATTGAAAGCGGAGGAGCTGGAAGGGATAAGATAAAATCTCACCACAATGTAGCTGGACTGCCGTCTGGAATGAAATTAAAATTATGTGAGCCTCTAAGAGATTTGTATAAGCATGAGGTAAGAATGGTTGCAAGGGAATTAGGATTGCCTAAGGAATTAAGTGAAAGACAGCCATTTCCTGGACCTGCATTAGCTGTAAGAGTAGTTGGAGAGGTAACTCCTGAGAAGGTTGAAATTGTAAGAAAGGCTTGCAAAATAGTTGAGGAAGAACTAGAAAATGCTTCAGAACAAGGAAAAATAGAAAGGCCTTGGCAGTATTTTGCAGCACTTCTTCCTACAAAAACCGTTGGCGTACGTGGAGATGAAAGAGCATATCAGCATACAGTAGTTGTGAGGGCAGTGAGATCATTGGATGGAATGACTGCAAACTTTTCACATATTCCTCCAGAATTATTACAGAAAATTTCTACAAGGATTACAAATGAGGTTAGAGAGGTTGGGAGAGTAGTTTATGATATTACAAATAAGCCTCCAGGAACTATAGAAATGGAATAGTTTAGATAATTGAAACGAAGTAAATAGTGAAAAAAATGACAGTGTATATAATCAATTTAGGAAGCCAATACACACATGTTATTTGGAGAACTGTAAGAGATCTTGGCTATTCAGTTGAGATTAAGCCTAAGGAGAGTAAATTAGAAGAGTTGAAAGAAGCAAGTGCAATAATTTTTAGCGGAGGGCCAGGTTCTGCATATAAAGATGATTTTGGGGTTTGTAAAGAGATTATAGAGAAAATTAAAAGTGGGAAATGGAATATTCCCCTACTTGGAATTTGTATGGGGCATCAATTAATTGCATATTTGTTTGGAGGAATAGTTCAAAAAGGAAAGAGTGCAGAGTATGGGATTGGAAGGATTATTGTAGATAAAGAGGACATAATATTCAAGGGAGTTCCTAAGGAATTTAATGCCTGGATTTCTCATTTTGATGAGGTAGAGACTGCACCTAAAGAGTTTGAAATTCTTGCACATTCAGAAGTTTGTGCATGCGAGGCAATGAAACATAGGAATTTGAAAATTTTCAGTGTTCAGTTTCATCCAGAGGTTTGGCACACTGAACACGGAGAAACCATTCTTGGGAATTTTTTGAATTTAAGTAAAATATAATTAATAATCTTTTCTAACAAATAGTATATCAATGAAAATGAAACCTCTGAAAAAAATAGATATTAGAGAACATGTTAGGGGGCAGATTAAAAGGAGGGATTATTTCTCAGCCGCGCATGTACTCTCAATGGGCTATGAAGACTTAATTCCTTGGTTTATTGGGGAATTAGAGGCCAAATTTAGAAAAAAGCCTAATATTGGAACAGCTGAATGGATTATTAATTTTTCTAAAGATGAAAGGATGATAGACATTGCAATTGGGTATATGCTCGAAAATATTAGAAAAAAGCAGGGTGATTATCGATTTAAAGTAAGTAATGCAGAATCCTGTTATATGGTTATAGGGGCAACGGGTTTTGAACAGATAGATAAACTATTGGATAATCTAACAGAAACAGATGTTCTTGTTTGTCTGTATGGATATTTAAAAAACAATTTAGCATTTGATGAAAATCTAGGCCAAAAAACAAGAAGAAATATGAAGTATGCATTGGAAAAGACAATGAAAACTTTAGAGAGAATAGTATTAGAAAGCAGAGCCTTTAGTGTGTTGAAAATAGTCCTCTCAGATAGTGAAATAAAAGAATTGAGAATAATGGCAGGAATGAGAATTATAGCGATGAACGAAGTACACAGTATGGAAAGGCTTAGAGTGGAAGATATACGAGATATTGAAATAGCAAAGGAAATGATAACAATCTGCAATCTGGATTTGGCTGAATCCTTGGTTATGAGATTCGATGATGAAGAATTAACCCGAATGGCTCTTGAAAGAGGAGATGCGCTTAAATTAGTAATGCATCTTGCATTGAATGAAAAAAATGAAAGACTGGGGATAGTGGGTGTTGAGAGACTAGAGGATTCTGAAGCAATTTTGGATGTTGTTCTCAGGAGTAAAATTATGGCTGTTAGGGTCCGGGCTTTTGAAAGAATAAAACATGATGTTGGCAACCTAGAACGAGTAATGAAGGGATGGAATGATAGAGATCCTATAAAAGTTGCGGCAATGAATGAATATTCCAAACGCATAGAAGACTCCAGTAATTTGGATATGTTGACATTAACTTATCTTGTAATGGATGAGAATGTAAAAAAAAGAGTTGAAAGAAAAGTAGAAGAACTTGGAATGGAAATTCCAGAGAAATACCGGGTTAAATATGATTGATATTGAGCATGGAGAAACCATTCTTGGGAATTTT
>CAYYPF010000008.1:4422-6387 GCA_964473475.1 Microcaldota archaeon
GGAATACTGCCTACGAGTACTTGGGCTTCGGGATAATTAGAAATAAGGAATTCCAATCGTTCATATATTCCATATTGTAATGGAATAAAATTTTCAAGTAAGGAGAATGCAACAATAAAGCTTTCAAACTCTCCAAATTCAAATTTCTTAATTATTTTTTCAACAAGAGCTAGGAACCGATTAAGTTCTTTCATAAATGCTCTATTGAATTCCATACGCGCTTCTAGTGCTGCTGGGTTTTCCCCTCTTAATTCTAAGAAATTTCCATTTTTCCCATATCGATTAATTAGAAACCTTCCACATGTTGGATCAATAGTGTCCTTTCTCCTATAATATCCCAAATCAAGTGGACGTTTTAGTTTTTCATAAAGACCTAAATCTGGGCTTTCATCTAAAAGAATTGCTGATTTTGCAATTACTCGTTCTGCTCCAACTTCTTGTATTCGATCTAAATAATCAATATCTGCATCTTTTCCTACTGGATTCCTTTCAAAAATAGTGAGCCATTGTTCGATAAATACTCCGGTTTGTGTTTCTAATATCTTGATGAACTTGTCTAAAGCAATAAAACGTTCAAATTCTGCCTCATTTGGTTTACCTTCTGGTTTTTCAATTAAAGGAACAACATCAACATCTCGTAAAGGAGATGCGAATGAAGAGGCAGTTGAACCAATTACATAAATGCCTTTCCACCTAGGGCCAAAAATTTTTCTTCCTTCTTTAGAAAATCTTCTGGCAAGATCTAGTCTATATTGAGTTGGACTTCTTAGATTTTCTTTCCAAGGACAATTTTCAATGGGTCTGGATTTAATAGTACTCATTAAGTTATACTTTATGGGGGAATGGATTTAAATAACTAGAGTTTGCTGAACTTTTCTTTTATTTCATTTATTGGCATATTTGTAACTATAATTGGAATCCTTTCCCTTTCTGAGATTTTCATTGCAAGCTTATCTACTTTTTCTATTCCATGAAGAACTACTGCTGAAGGTTTGGTTGGAGAAACTCTAATCACAACCATTGGACTTCTTCCAGTTGAAACCCCAGTAAAAAGAAATACTCGTTCAGAAACATTTCCATAAAGAGTATTGAAATGAGAGTAAGGCATTTCTAAAATTGTCCTTAAACTATCAATTAGAGTATAACCATAAATGCTAATTGAATCAATTTGAGCCTTATTTGTAATTACTTTTCCTTCAATCATTGTAATGAAATCCGGGAGGGTGATTTTTCTTGCAAACTCATGAACTTCAAAGAAATCTTGAGGAGTTTGCTGACTCTCCTGCAATTTTCTGGTAATCTGCCCTCCTTTTTGAGTATCTATTTCGAATATTGAGTTTACAAATCTCTTAATTACAGTTGCACCTGGGGATTTTCTTCTGCTGCCTTCATAATCACTAATTGTTGAGACTGTGATGTTTAGGTATTTGGATAATTCTACTTGGGAGATTCCGAAGATTTCTCTCCATTTGCGCATAGTTGCTCCGGGGTCATCTGAAAGGGAAATCTCACCAGCGATCTCAAGTTTTATTTTGTCCATTAAAAACACCCTAAAACTTGAGAGACGTGAACTTTGTTCACGCTGATCTCCAATTTTATCTTGTCCATGTAAATATCACCGTAGTAAGCCCTCCAAAAATTGGAAAGATATGAACGATTTTTCGTCCCGATTGAAGTTTTCTTCAATGGGTGCAGAGAATGAATTGTCATTCTCTGGCGTCATACAGATATCTAACTTTATTTTATCCATCAAATTACCTTAATTAAATTGTACAAAATGAATAAAGGCATATACGTACGATTGTTTAAATATATATCGCTAAGCGTACGGTCGTACGGGATTTTATTATTTTAAATAATCTACTGCATTTTTGAAAATTTCTAATCCATTGGGCTTTATTTCTCCTTTTTTAGTCCAGAATGGATGATTTGTATAATGATTAAAGGCCTCAGGATGGGGCATTA
>CAYYPF010000008.1:6487-17517 GCA_964473475.1 Microcaldota archaeon
AATTTTTCTAATTCAGATTTTAGTTTATATTTGATTTTATTTGAGAGAACTTTGGCTGAGCCTAAATGGTCTGCATGGGCAAATCCTCCTGGAAATGCGAGAAAATTATTGTTCTCTAGGAGAGTTGGCTGGTCTATTAGAGAATTTAGATGAATTAATTCAACTTCCCCTCCAGCTTGCTTAATTGCATGTGCTGTTTCATATTCGCAATTTAGGCCAAAACCAGAAATTACTGCTGCTTTGCAAGGCATAATTATAGAATAAGGGAATTAATTTTTATTACTTATTATTTTCTTGTAAGCGCTCAGGATTTTCCTCTGACGTAAAATTTAACTATATCGAAGTGAAATAATCGATTTTATGGTGTTAAAGCCACATTCTTCCATAATTTTTTCGCAAAATGCAAAAAAGTTCACGTCGAAGTCACATAAAATTCAGATTGACAAAAATTCCAAAAAAGCCCGAGATTCGAAATAAACTGTTTGATTTTTCATCGTAGCTGGGGATTTTTAAGCGCTTACAGTAAAAAGACAACTATTTTAAATATTTCATAATAAGATGTATTTGGTGAAAATAATGAAAAATATACAATTAAGACATATTGAGGATATTGTTTATTTTGCAGCATTGGAATGGAAGGGTAGACTACATTGTGAAACATGGGAAGAGTTATTTAGAAAAATATTTGAGAATAAAGAACTATTAGAAAAAATTTCAGAAAAGGAAACACAGAAAAAAAACAATTATAATATGAAATGGGCTAGGGATATCGATTCAAGACTTAGCAAACGGGATAGGGAAATTCTAGAAAACAAAGAAGACATTCTGGTGTAATAATGGAGTTTTTTCTGGATAAAGACATTATATTTAGATATGCAAGAAGAATTGTCTTTGCACATAAAATGCCTAAAAAACAATTTGATTTGATAGAAGAGATTCTTTCAGGAAAACATACTGTGCATGTAAGTAATAATACTCCATTTGCAGTGCTGAATTATATAAAATATAGGGTACAGGATGAGCGTGGGCTGAACAAACCACTAGAAGAAGCAGATAGAGTTGCAAAATCAATATATAGTAAAATTTTTGGAAAGGGAAAATGGAATTTGGTAAATCTGAGCTGGGAAGATTATGAAAATGCATGTAAAGATAGGGTACATGAGTGGGAAGATGCTGTTCAATATCAATGTGTTCTAAAAATAGGGAAACCATTTGCAACAGATAACATAAGGGATTTTGAAAAGGATAACGCAATCAAACTAATGGTTGTGAGATAAAGAGGTTATTTTACAATTCTAAACTTAAATCCATAATGGATTAATCCTTCTGGGTCATCTTTTTGGATCATCCTAAATACTGGCTCTACTTGAGTTCCAATAGTTATTTGGTCTAGTTTTGCATCAACTATTTGGGCAGTTAATCGTGCTCCTTCTTCTAGTTCAATTATTGCAAGTAAGTAAGGTGTTTGCGATTCAAATCCTTCAGGTGGAACACTTATTTCAGTAAAGGAATAGACCTTTCCTTTTCCAGAAAACAAAATATTTTCTAGTTTTCCTTTTCTTCTGCAGGTTGGGCAAACTCCACGAATTGGGAAATATGCTTGACCACAAGTGTGGCATTTGGTTCCTGTGATATTGTATCGTTCTGGAATTCTTCTCCAATTCAGAGGGATTGATGATTTCATAAATTTTCACCTTTTCTTCTATGCAATGTGTCTTCTAATTCTGTTGTTGGTTTTTCTACACTGTGTTTTTGTGATTTCTTTCTATCGAACGCCAGACCAGCTAGAATACACGCACCACTGAAAAATGCAAGTATTCCGCTAGCGATTAGTAAAGAGATATAACCATTAAATGAACGCCTAGCCTCTTTTACAGTGGCACTCAGTTGTTCCAGTTTACAAATCTCAGCATCCAAATCGTTGTTTTTTTTACCTACTTCTGCGAAATAGGCTTCAGCACCACCCTTGCTTTTAACACATAAAAGCAGATCTCTCTCTGTTCTCAATGAGTTTACGCTGTCCTTTGCTGAAATGAGTTCCTGAGTCATTCTATCAACAAGTGGTGCTTTTTTGAATGCCATTACTCCGCTGGCAACAGCAGTAGTAGCAGTCAATGCAAAAGCAGCATATAATAGTACTCTTGATGTTCTCATTTGTTTCATAATTATTCCCTCTTTAAAATATTAATTACAGTTGTTGCTCCACTTCCCCCTACATTGTGCGCAAGGCCAATGGTTGCATCTTTAACTTGTCTGCCTTCTGCTTCTCCTCTTAATTGCCAGGAAAGTTCAACTATTTGTTTAACTCCAGTTGCACCAACTGGATGGCCGCAAGCTTTTAGTCCTCCAGAAGTATTGATTGGAATTTCCCCTCCAAGAGCAGTTCTTCCTTCAAGGGAAGCTATTCCGCCCTCTCCTTTCTTGAAGAATCCTAGATCCTCAATTGCCATAATTTCAGCAATTGTAAAGCAATCATGAACCTCAGCAAAATCAATATCTTTTGGAGTAAGTTTTGCTTTCTTATATGCTTCCTGTGAAGCAATTTGAGCAGATCTTAAACCAGTAAGGGTTTTTCTTGAGTGCAATGCAATAGTATCACTGGCTTGTGCAGTTGAGAGAATTCTAATTGGTTTTTTTGTATAACTTTCTGCAACTTCCAAAGGTGCAAGCACAACTGCTGCTGCTCCATCAGAAATTGGAGAGCAATCAAGAATCTTTAATGGATCTGCAACCATTTTTGATTTTAGAACATCTTCCATTGAAATTTCATTCTGGTATTGAGCATATTTATTTTTTGAACCGTGTTTATGATTTTTTACTGCAACTGAAGCAAGCATTTCCTCAGTTGTTCCGAATTCGTACATGTGCCTGCAGGCCATGAGTGAATATAACCCTGGAAAAGTTACTCCTAAGAAGAGTTCCCATTCCTGGTCTCCTGCTCCTCCTAAGGCTGTGCTTACTTCAGTGGTTCCCAGATCAGTCATTTTTTCTACTCCACCTACAACTACAAAATCATGCATACCTGAAGCAATTGCCATAATTCCTTGGCGAAAAGCTAAAGAGCCTGAAGCACATGCACCTTCTACACGCGTAATTGGAATTGGATTAAGACCCATATAGTCTGCAATTAGAGCACCTATGTGTTCTTGGCCAATTAAAGTTCCTGAAGCCATTGTTCCTACATAACCAGCATTTATTTGTTCTCCGTGGATTCCTGCATCAACCAGGGCTTTTAGTCCTGCCTCAACTACGAGTTCCCGAAAGCCTTTTTCCCAATGCTCTCCGAACTTAGTCATTCCTACTCCGATTACTGCAACTTCTCTAACTTCCTTCATGAGTTTGCACCTATTCAATTATAATATTGTAATTTAATTAATTATATATTATAATGAATTTTGGGCTGATTTGATTTATAAACCTGTCCATAATCAATTCGCTTTCTGCCGAAAAGAGCGTACTGTAAATTGACTCAAACCGCCTATTATGGTTATTATTATGCCCTTCTTAGAGCTGCTGATTTAGCCGGGCAGAGTACGCCATTACTTGCTTTTTGATTAATATTGGCCAAAACTAAGAAAATCGAAAGGAATTTAAATATAAAGTTGAGTAATGATATTGATCTTTATGACTAAAGAAAATAAAGAAGACTCAAAGAAAGAAGTCAAGGAAACAGAAAGGGGAAGTGGAGTACTAGCAGTAATTGTAATAATTTGTTTGGCAATTGGATTTGGTGCAGGATATTTATTGCACGCACCAGGAATAAATACAGATACTGGAGCAGGAGGAAATGGAACTGAAACATTTACGCCAAATGCAGCAAAGGCTAGTGAAATAGAAACACTAGTTGAAGATTTAATGTATGTGCAAACTAATGGAATGGAAGTTGATGCAACCGTAAGTGTGGAGAAAAAAGAAATTCTTGTATTCAATATACAAAGTTCTGTTGGAAACTTTGCATGGTATATTGATACTAACTATGAAAATATTTTAGGTATTGCACAAGAGCAGAATATAGCAGAATTAAAGGCAGATGTTGAAAGCGCAAAGGATGAGATGGCACCTCAAGAGATGGAAAAGAGTGAGGTTCCAGATGTGAGCTTACATGTTATGGCCTTTTGCCCGTTTGGGAATGAAGCTGAAGATGGAATAAAAGATGCATTAGTACTGCTTGCAGATAAAATAAATTTTGAACCAGTTTATATAATCTCTAAAACTTCAAGTGGTTATTCTTCATTGCATGGAGTTGGGGAATTAAACCAGGGCATAAGGGAAAAGATTGTGTTCAATATCTATGGAGCAGAGAAATGGATAGAATATGTTTATGCAGTAAATGCAGAGTGTACTAAGGATACTGTAGAAACTTGTTGGAAAAGTCCTGCAACAGAGATGGGCTTAAATACAAGCCAAATAGAGGAAGAATTTAATACGAACTTCAATACAATTGCAGATGGAGAAATCGCAAATGCACAAGGAGCAACAAGCTCTCCCACATTATTAGTTAATGGAATTAAATACTCTGGACAAAGGACAGCAGAGGCATATAAAACAGGAATGTGCAGTGCGTTTACAACTGAACCAACAGAATGTGATGAAACACTGAGCTCAGATGGTTCTGCTGTTTCAGGAAACTGCTAAACAAATTTGGTTGGGAGAACCCAACCATTCTTTTTTTATTCTTTCTTTATTTAATCTAATTATGGTTAAGAAGGTTGGTTGTAAATCAAGAACATCAGTATTACCTAGTACTCGGCTGTGCGGAGCACCAAAGCAGCAGCTATTAGGAATACATAAGAATAGCTGCGGCCAAGCGACCAATAGATCTGCTTTAGAAAAGCGTGAAGAGTGCGGAGTAGCAGCAATTATCCTTGAGAAGAAGGGCAGAATAGCTAGTGAAATGTATAATGCTCTTCTTGCATTGCAGCACAGGGGACAGGATTCTACAGGGATGGCGGTTTATTCAGAAGGCCAATTGAAAAGAAAAAGAGGAATTGGATTAGTTTCAAAAGTATTTGAGCAAGAGGATGTAAATTTAGAAGGGAAAATGGCAATTGGGCATACAAGGTATCCTACTTCAGGAGTTCAGAGAACAGTTGAGGATGTACAGCCATTACTTTATGAAAACTTGACTGCAGCGCATAATGGACATATTTCGAATTATAGTGATGTGAAAAGTGAATTAGAAGAAAAAGGGTATGAGTTCAAAGGAAACTGTGATTGTGAAGGAATTTGTTATTTATTGGATTATGAACTAAAAAATAGTAAAGGAAATGTTGAAATAGCAGTAAGGAAAGTTATGGAAACGCTAGAGGGTTCGTATTCAGTGGTTGCGATATATGAGGATATTTTAATTGTATTTAGAGATCCATTTGGAATAAGACCTCTTGAGTATGGAAAACGTGGAAAAGATTATTGTTTTGCTTCTGAATCAGTAGTGTTTGATGTGTGTGGATTTGAACAGGTTGGAACAGTTTTAGGAGGGGAACTAGTGATTATAAAAGATGGAAAAATTGAGAAGAAAAGATTAATTGAAAAACCACAGAAGAATTGTATGTTTGAATATGTTTATTTCTCAAGACCAGACAGTGTAATTAATGGGATGAGTGTACACGAGGTTAGAAAAAAATTAGGAGAGGTTTTGGCTGACGAGCACCCAATAGAAGCAGATGTAATTGTACCTATTCCAGATACAGGAAGAAGTGCAGTAACTGGATTTTCTAAGAAGAGTGGAATTCCTTATGATGAGGGACTCATAAAAAATAGATATATTGGAAGAACGTTCATTATGTCTACTCAGGAAGAAAGGGTAAAGGCAGTAAAAACCAAATTAAACCCAATGAGAGTAGTAGTTGCTGGGAAGAGAGTAGTGCTCATTGATGATAGTATTGTACGCGGAACAACAATGCAAGAAATCGTAAGAATGGTTAGGGGAGCTGGTGCAAAGGAAATTCATCTTAGGATTACTTGTCCACCAATTAAGGCACCTTGTTTTTACGGAGTAGATATGCCTACATATAAGGAATTAATTGCACATGAGAAAACTGTGGAAGAAACAAGAAAATTCTTAGGTGCAGATAGTTTAGGTTATGTTTCTATTGAAGGGCTTAAAAAAGTCCTTGGAAACAATATATGCACAGCATGTTTGAATGAAGAATATCATTCTGAGTATGTGAAAAAAATGGCTAAGGAAGCCAAGAAAAAAGGTCTAAAATATGGCAGTGGTTGTTGTTAATCAGGTTTGTCTTCAGAAGAAGAGCGGGCTAAAAGAAAAAGAAATTATTGAATGTTTGGGTAGTATGGGCTTCCCTACTGAAAGTGGAGAGGGAAATTATTTGGTTGAGGTTACTCCAGATAGGCCAGATATGTATTTTAGTGAGGGAATAATTAGAGCATTGAATAGTTATGCTAATGGAAAAAAGGGAAAAAAATACACTGGAAAGGAAAGTGAATATGTAATTACATCTGATCCTTCTGTAAAAAATGTAGTTCCATATATTAGTGCATTTGTAGCAAAAGAAGTGAATGTTTCTGAAGAGGAATTAAAGGATTTAATTGAAGCACAGGAAAAATTACATAATACAATTGGGAGAAAGAGAAAGAAATGTTCGATGGGAATTTATAATTTAGAGAAAATAGAGTTTCCTCTTGAATATAAAATTGTAAATGAGTATGAGTTTGTTCCATTAGATAGTAATGAAAAAATGGGTTTGGGCCAAATCTTAGATGAACATCCAACTGGGAAAGAGTACGCACATCTAGTTGAAAGGGGAAAATATCCAGTTATAGTTGAAAAAAATAGCGGAAAGGTTGTTGCGTTTCCACCTATACTTAATTCTGAAGAAACTAGGCTTGAGAAAGGAACTAAAAATATATTTATGGAAGCAACTGGAATTCATAAGGAAATTACTGAGAAGGTTGTGAGTATGTTTGCCTGTGCATTTGCAGATGTGGGAGCAACAATTTACAATGTAAAAATTAATAGGGAAGTTCATCCAAGATTAGAATACTCTAAATGGAAATTAGATGTGGAAGAGGCAAATAAAGTTCTTGGAACTAAATTTTCTAAAAAAGAAATGGAAACTGGATTGGAGAGAATGGGGTATTTTATTGAAAAGGGAAATGTACTTTGTCCCCCATATAGAGTAGATATGATTGATTATATTGATGTTGTGGAGGATATTGTAATTGGAATTGGATATGATAAGCTAACGCCAACACTTCCGAACTTTTACACTTGTGGAACAGTTACTAAAAAAACTGAGGAAGAGGAAAAAATTAGAGAAATTATGAATGGGTTTGGATTCTTAGAAGTAGTTACACCTACATTGGTTGATGAAGGAAGATTATTGGATAAGAACAAGGCTTTGAAGATTGTAAATCCTTGTTCAGAAGAATGCACTTATATGCGAGATTTCTTACTTAGTTCAATGCTTGCGGTTTTGGCAAGCAATAAGATGAAGGGACTTCCACAAAAGTATTACGAAATTGGAGTTAGTTACACTGGAATAAATGAGAGGAGAACTCTTAGTTTTATGGTTATGGATAAGGAAGTGGATTTGAATGAAGTAAGAAGTTATGTTCAGAGATTCCTAAAGGAAAGGAAAATTGAGTATAAAATGGAAATGAAAACAGAACAATTGTGTGAAGAAGGAAAGGCAATTGGAATTCTTTCTAAAGAAGATAATGAAACATTATGTGGATTAGGCGTAATCTATGAGGGGTTTGGGCGGCCGAAAGAACGTAACAACGTTCTTGGGGCACAGAGAATGAAATGTCATTCTCTGGTGTCTCGGACTAGGGGGGGCGTCCCCACTTGGGCTGAGAAAGGTTGGTTTGGAAAATTGAATAAAAAAATTTTAGGAAGAGAAGGAATTGAGTATGAGGTTGTTTATGGGGAGATCCAACTATAGTGTTGGATCGACAAAGAATAATGATTCTTTGGATATTCAACTGTAGATTTGTTGGATATACTGAACCAACTAAGCAACACTGATTTGAGATTATGGGATTTACCTAATTGGTTCAGTATAGATTGAGACAAGAATGTTTTCTTGTCTCAGGATAGATAGAGAACTGTGATTCTCTAGAGATTGAATTATAGTAGATGGCCCATCTTTTCTTTTTTAGTTTCTAAGTAGAATTTATTATGTTCAGTTGGCTCAGTAATTAAAGGAACTACTTCGGAAATAGAAATTCCATTATTTTTTAAATAATTTATTTTATCTGGATTATTTGTAAGCAAACGAACGGAAGAAAGAGAAAAATAATTTAGAATAGAAACTGCTTCTGTGTAGGTTCTTTTATCTGCTGGAAAACCTAATTGGTGGTTAGCTTCCACTGTATCTGCTCCTTTATCTTGTAATTCATAGGCTTTTATTTTGTTCTTAAGGCCAATTCCTCGTCCTTCATGAGGGCGTATATAAATTACCAGACCATTGCCTTCTTTGGAAATTAGTTCTAAGGACTTTTCCAATTGAGCTCTACAATCACACCTTAATGAGTTAAAAACATCTCCAGTGAGGCATTCAGAATGGATTCGAACTAAAGTATTTTTTGAATTTTTGATATCTCCGTTAACTAGTGCAATAATATCATCAGAAAAAGAGTAGATTTTAAAGTCTCCAAACTTTGTTGGAAGAAGGGCTGTTGGAATATTGGTTGTATCCATTCTAGGTCACTTCTTAGTTTGAATTACTTTTTTATAATCCTCTGCAGATAATCTAATTGGAAGGCCGTCATAACCGCAATTTGAACAGGTTATTTTGATTCCAACACTTTCAACCCTCCAATCACTTAGACCTTCTCTAGTGAAGTATTCGCTTGTTTCTACTGGTTTTTTGCATTTTGGACAAAAAGTTACGGTATCTTCTTTCATCGAGAAATCACCAGATTTCGAGACCGAGAGAATGCATCGCATTCTCGGGTTGTTGAAAATCTTTCATATTTTCATCATATTCGAACGCTTTCTGCTGTTCGATTCATGATCTTAACCTCTGAATTAATTTTATTGCTGCATCTACTGCGCGTTCTGCGTATTCTTTTTTACGAGCATGCGCCTGCTCTTCTGTTGCACCTGGGCCGATTATTCCAAGGGCAATTGGTTTATTGAATTCTAAGGAGAGTTTTGCAAGGGACTGGGCAGTTGAGTGGCCAATTACTTCATCGTGCAAGGTATCTCCTTTGAGTATTGCACCTAAGACTACTATTGCATCATTAGATTTATTATATAGGAGTTTTTTAGCTGCAAGAGGAGAATCATATGCACCAGGAACATGGATCACTTCTGGTGGGTTTTGGGGGTCTAGGAGGTCTAGAGTCTTGAGGTGTGTAATTGCTGAGTTCTCCATTTCCGAGGTTATTTCTTTATTGAATTCACAGATTACAAAAGCAAGTTTGGGTTTCTTCTCACTGGCCGGATTAACTGAACCTTCATCTTCTTTTCCTTGCCTAATTCCTTTTCCTGCGTTTTCAATTAACTTATTTGGAGAAAGGAGCAGATCAATTGTATTGTGAACGTGCTTACGGATACGATTATTACAGATTTCGAAGAATTCTTTTTCACTCCAGGCTTCATTCTCGTGAACAAATACTTCAATTATATGTTTATTTGTAAGAAGTTTTGCTTGTTGGATTCCTAAGGAGGCTTCATGAGCACATTGGGTATCAATTGGAGCGCCTCCAACCATTCCTAAGGCAATTGCGATATCACAGTTTTCTTTTTCTAAAAGAATTTTACATTCAACTGGAAGGTCTTTTACTCCAGGAACAGTTGAGCGAACAAAGGAAACAGACGAATTGTAAGATTTTAACTCTTCTATTGCAATTTCTCCCATATTTACTCGGGAAAACATTGTGTCAATTACAGCTATCTTCATATATTTTACCTCAGTTATTTGAATAAATCAAGTTCTTTGGAAGCATCAATTAAAATGAAATTATTTTTTTGGGCGTATTCCTGAGCTGATTCAATAGTTAGGGCATTTCCATCCTCTCCGAGCATTTCACAAATTACTGTAAGTGGAAGAAGACCGGCCTTAGAACATAAGTGAGTGCTTAACTCCGTGTGACCTCTTCTTTGCTCAAGGGATTTTGCTGCACGTAAAAGGAATACGTGGCCAGGTGAATAAAATTCATCATAGAATTTGGTTCGGTCTTTTTTTTCTGCGAGATTATAAAATTCAGAAATAGTTTTTGCTCGGTCTTTATCTGTAATTCCAGTAAAGGTTTGTCTATGATTAACTGAAAGGGAAAATGCAGGTTTATCCCCATAGGGTGTTTTAGAAATTCTTAGGGAAGAGTATTCATCTGAAAGCATTTCTGAAATGAATGGAATATTTAGGAACTCACAAAGCTCAGAAGAAACTGCAATACAAATTAGTCCTCCTGCGTACTTTCTTAGGAATTGGATTTGTTTAAAAGTAATTTCCTTAGGGTAGAAAAGCATATCTACTTCTCCTTCCCTTTTTCCCCCATCGTACAAGAGAATAGGCTTGTGAGAAAGAAGTGAATCTTGAATTAAAGATAAAGAAGTCATGAATATATTATAGTTGAAATACTATTTAAATGGTAACTACTTAAAATTGAGTAATCTTGGTTTGACTGGGTTTGGATTTCTGCGGGTTTTCTATGGGCTTCTCTTTTGGAAGTTCTTTTTTCTCTTTTTTTGCTTCCTCAAACTCGTTTGGTTTTTTATTTTTTGGTTTTCGATCTTTTTTATTAGATGGATTAGTTGAAATAAAACCTGATTTTTTGGTTTCTTCAATTGGAATTGATTCTTTTGGGATTTGTGGGTTGGTTGGAAGTTCGTTTGCTGGAACAAAGGAAGCAAGAATGTTTTTCATTTTCTTTTCCCTATTCAAGGAAGCCCAATAGAAGTATTCGTCTCGGGTGTTTTTAGTGATTAGAATGTAAACTTGGCCCTTAGCAAAACGGCCAGTTCTTCCACGGCGCTGAATAGAACGGATTTCGCTTGGAATTGGCTCATAAAAGATAACTAAGTCTACAGCTGGGATATCCAAACCTTCCTCGCCTAT
>CAYYPF010000009.1:0-17235 GCA_964473475.1 Microcaldota archaeon
AATCTTTCTTCATTCAAATCGCTAAGCAGCGAGATTGAGGAAAAAGAAATGAAGATGGAAGGATTCAACAAGGAAATAGACGGGCTCACAGACCAGCTTGAGAAGATTGTTGAGCACTGTACTGAACTCTCATCCAGATTAAAATCTGAGAAGCAAGGATTATCCAAATTCTCAAAATCTTTAGAAGCTGTAAAAAATATATCTGAGAATAGAGAGGAGCTGAATGCCCTGCCTGGTTATGCTGCAGAACTTAGGGAAAGTGAAAAAAGCCTGAATAAAAAAGTCAATGAAGTTTCAGATTCCTTGAAAAAAATAGACCAGGTTGTCCAGGTTGTAAAAGATTTTGAATCCATAAGTAAGAGAATTGATACAAAGAGGGCAGAGCTTGGAGAGAAAGCAGCAGAAGTATTTTCTAGATTGGAAGAAGAAGATTCCACGTATAAGCTTTTCCAAACAATAAAGGAACGCGCAATCTCTTCAGTAGAAGAATACAGCTACCAGCTTGGAGAACTGAAGAATGAACTTGCGAATATTTCTAAAGAAAGCGAGAATCTTAGAACCCAATTGAAGAAAAGCGCGGAGGAGAGCTTAAAAGGGATGGGCGGAGAGGAGAATAAGGAGTTATTCTTGAAAATTGAGAGCTTGGAAAAGAAAGCAAATATGCTGGAAGATACTGCTTCTGCCTTGGAAGCACTTGAAGATAAGATGGATAGCATTACTAAGCGCCTTACCCTTCTTTCAAAACAAGCAGAATTTATAGAGATCCGTTCTTCTGGTTCTGGAGGAACATCCATTCAGGAGAAAGAGATTGAAGAAAAAGAAGAAGAAATCAGGAATGAAATTACGCTTACAAAAGAGGAACGGGAAGAATTTATTAAGAAAAGAAAGGAATTAATGGAAATGGTCAAAAAACTCTGGGAGGAGTAGTATATACTCCTGTTTTTTATCTTCTAAGGTAGTTAGAGATTTTTCTTAGTACCAACTAAGAGCGCTTTCTTTTGTACTCCTTTTCGACCGCTAAGTCTGGACTGGGTAATACCAATCGTTAACCCTTTCTTTTTCAATTATTTTTTGATTTTTTATTACTGAGTTAATCGTCTTTAATCTTGTACCCTTTTATAAATATTTCTTTTATACATAATATAATTAACATAATAAATGAGGTTGTATATATGGATGAGGAAGATCCGTCAGTAGAAGAGGTTTCTCCACCGGAAAAAGGAATAAAAAGCGCAAACATTGTTGATTCTTATTCATTTGTTAATGAAGACATCGTAGTAAGTGTTAAGATCCTTTCAAAAGGAGACTTCGTACCATATTATGAAATTACAATACCTGGAATCGCTTCAGGAACAAAAATACTGTTAGAAACAAAATTAAGGGCAGAATTAATTTCCCACGTAAAATTAGATATCTCTGAAATTCTTGATCCAAAAATGTTCAAGGAAGTAAAGATTAAATTCCTGAAAGCTGCAGACAAGGTTCTTGATAAAAATTTCCCGAATTTAAGTACAGATTCAAAAAAAGTTCTTTCTGCTTATTTAGTTCAAAATACCCTTGGTTTAGGAGAACTGGAAAACCTGCTTGGAGATGAGAAACTAGAAGAAGTTGTAATTAATAATGCTCAGGAATCTGTCTGGGTATATCATAAAAAGTTTGGATGGTGCAGAACAAACTTGAAAATAAAGAACGAGGAAATGATTTACGATTATGCTTCAATGATCGGAAGAAAGATCGGAAGGCAGATTAATGTCTTAAACCCAATGCTGGATGCGCATCTTCCCAGCGGAGACAGAGTAAATGCAACATTATTCCCGATCTCAAATTTTGGTAATACAATTACAATTAGAAAATTCTCAAAGAATCCCTGGACAATAGTTAGCCTTATAACTAATAAAACTGTTTCTTCTGAGGTTGCAGCACTTTTATGGCTGTGCGTTCAGAATGAGCTTTCCCTGCTAGTTTCAGGAGGAACAGGAAGCGGTAAAACCTCTTTCCTCAACGCAATTGCTTCTTTGATTCCTCCAACGCAAAGAATAATCAGCATAGAAGATACAAGAGAATTATCCCTGCCGAATTTCCTTCACTGGGTTCCTTTAGTAACTAGGGAACCAAACCCAGAAGGAAAAGGAGAGGTAACAATGCTTGATTTAATGGTCAATGCATTGAGACAAAGACCTGACCGGGTAATCGTAGGAGAAGTGAGAAAGCAAAGAGAAGCAGAAATTCTATTCGAAGCAATGCACACAGGACACTCAGTATATGCAACTGTTCACGCAGATAACTGTGAACAAACAATTTCCCGTTTAACAAATCCGCCAATTAACCTTCCAAAAGAAGTTCTTGATGCGCTTGCAGGTATTGTAGTTACATACAGGCACAGAAGGTTTGGAATGAGAAGGGTTCTAGAATTCAGTGAGGTTCACAAGCTGGGCAAGCTCAATACCATCTATAGATGGGATGTTAAGAGCGATGAAATAAAAGGAGTAAACAGCCTGAGCAAGATTACTGATCTGCTCTCATTGTATGCTGGACTTTCTGAAAAGGAAATCCTTGAAGACGTGGAGCAGAAGATGGATGTACTTGATTGGATGGCAAAGAACAAATATGCTTCAGTTGATGAAGTCGGGAGAATTATTTCACATTATTATATGGAACCAGTTAAGGTTATCGAACATGCTGAAAAGAACAAGCCTTGGGTGTTTGGTGGCTCCGGATGATTGGTAATTTTGAAGACCTCTCAGATAAAATTTCTTCGCTTGAGAAGAAGCTTTACCCTCCACAGGAATTCTCTGGAGAACTTTTAATAAGAAAAGGAGTAGAATTTTCTCCTCCGGAATTCAATAGATTAAGTTATGAAGATGTACTATTTTTCTACGAACGAATGAATAAGGTAAAAAAAACTGCAGAAAAGGTAATGAAATTCGCACCTGCAGAACGTTCAAGGGCTACTGAAGAAGTAGAGCAAAAGATTCAGGCAATTTCCAGGGAAGTAACTATTCTCGAATTTGAGGAAGGGTTCTATCATGAAACAGAAGCAGCTGAAAGGCCAGTTTCCATTCACGAAACATATGAAGAAAAACACCCAATTGGAGAGTTTGATATTCCTGAGAGCAAGGTTGAGAAAAAATCCAGGTCTATGGAATTAAAAATAGAGGAAGAGGAAAAACCAAAAAAACTGGAAAAACTGGAAAAATTAGAAAAACTGGAAAAACTAGAAATCCCAGAAAAACCAATTGTACCTGAACCAGAACCCAAAGCAAAATATTCTGCAATTGTTTTCGAAAGCATAGTAAAACCAAAACAAGAAGAAGAACATGCTATTTCTTTAGTTACGCTTACAAGGGAAATTCCATACATCCTTTCCCATGAGACTCCTGAATTCCCAGCACTTTCCTTGCTTTCAATGAAGCCCCAGCAATATTCTAATCAGCTATACGAAGCTATAAGCGGCCATTCTGATCTTGGAGTGGAAAGTAAAGCAGATAAATCAACTGTAAAAGTAAAAATGCTTGAGCTCACTAAAATGCTCTTTAAGGAAAAGAGCGTTCATGAACGAGACAGAATAAAGAAAGAGATTATTCAATTAAAAGATATGCTCACAACCAGCAGTCCAACAGGAAAAAAAGTTGCGCCCATATCAATTTCCCAGCTTGTTTTTCAAGTAACTGAACGTGAATTATATGAATTGAGTTCAAAATTAGAAGATGTGCTTCTTATTAAATTATACGAAGCATTTACTGGATTTTCAGAAGCACTTTCAATGACTGATAATCATGCAAAGAAAGAGGAGGAGTTTGATCTCTTTTCTGCAGATTTAGATTCTATTCTCAAGCAATTCAATGAACTCTCCGAAAGAACTGAAGAGTTCCTGGTTTCTGCGCATGAACTTTTATTTGAGAAAATAAAGTCCGAAGATCTAGAGGCTTCTGAAAAATCCAAAATTACTAAGGTTTCTACTAATTTAGATGATGAATATACTATGCATTTTGAAAGCCTCAGCTCATTAGTTAAGAGATGCGTTGAATTATTCAGAGCTGCTGGAAAATCAAAAGCAGGTTTAGAAAAGAACAAAAATTTCGATATTCTCTTAGAAGTTTCTGAGCAAAAAGAGGAGCAACTCTTAAATTACCTTAATGCAAAAGCCCAGGCAGTTTATTCAAAGTTTTCTTCAAGGGAAACGAGCAAGCTCGAAGCCCTTTTAAGGGCAAGAATGCTCCTTGCAAAGGAGAAAGGTTTAAGTAATGAATTAATCGATAAATACTTTAAAATCGAGTGAGAAAATGAAAAAAACACGAGCCCCATTATTGACAACCCGCCCAGTTGCAACCGGAAAGCCGGAACAGGGATCATTTACTGATCGTTTTTTGCATTATTTTCCAGATATAAATAAGAAAATCCAATTAGCAAGACTTGAAACTACCCCTTCTAAATTCTTAGAACAGGTACTTTTTTCAACCATTTTACTTTCGATTGTGCTTCTTTTGCTTACAAATATTCTATTTTCTATTCTTCATATTAACCTATTATATTTAATTCCATTAATTATTGTTTATCCGCCCATGTTATTCTATTATTTAATGCTTTATTTAGATGTTGCAATTCTCAAAAAGAAAAGAGAAATTGATATGGAACTTGTATTTGTAGTCAGACATATTGTAATTGCACTTAGATCTGGAATGCCTTTGTTTGATACTCTTGTTGGAGTTTCAACTTCTTATGGAACAGTTGGAAAGGAATTTAACAAAATTGTCGAAAGAGTGACACTTGGCACTTCACTCTCTCAGGCACTTCGTGATGCAGCCCAAAACAGTCCTTCCAAGGATTTTACAAGAGTGCTTATGCAGATTACAAATGCACTTGCTTCTGGTGCAGATGTTGCAGATTCATTAGAAGTAGTTCTTCAACAGATTTCTAAGGATCAAATAATAGAAATAAAGGCATATGGGCAGAAACTTACGCCCTTAGTAATGTTCTTCATGATTTTTGGAATTATTTTACCTTCTTTAGGAGTAGCATTTGCAGTGATTCTCTTCTCATTCGTAGGCGGAGGAATGATCGGCCTTTCCTCATACCTATTACTACTGGTCTTCATGTTCATACTGGTTGTGCAGTTCCTCTTCCTTTCAATGGTTGAGAGTTCAAAACCGCATTATATAATCTGAGGCAGAATCTATGACAACTGATAATTTTTTTAAATTTATAGGAAGATTGGGCCTATCCAGAGAAAAAAGCAGGCAGTATGGAAATACGCTTAAATCTGCAGGCAGCCCTCTAGATCCTGAAGTAGTTCTAGGATACTATTTACTTGCCTCATTTGTATTTGGTCTTGTGCTTTGGTATGCATTGGATTGGTGGCCAGGATTCTTCAGTGATTTCTATTATTTCCTAAATAGCTTTATTCCAATTTATTCTGCTCATGCAGCACTCATACTTTTGTTGATTGTTTCTGAAATTATTTCTTTCTGTGCATTGGGCATAGTTCTGTATATTGTTGTTTCATTAAGCATTGAAAGAAGAAAGAATGCTGTTGAAACTGTTCTTCCAGATTTTTTAATGCTTGTTTCTGCAAACATAAAAGCAGGAATGCCCCTTGACCAGGCAATATGGTATGCCTCAAAACCAGAATTTGGCTTGCTTTCTGAAGAAGTTAAGCGAATAATTAAGAGGTCTTTTGGAGGGCAATCTTTGGATTCCTGTTTGGATGAGCTTTCAGAGAGTTTCCAATCAAAAATATTTGAAAGAACTATTCTTCTTTTGAAACAGGCACTTGCAACAGGAGGAGAGCTTGCTGAAATTCTGGATAGAACAAGCGAGGATGCAAGGGATGCGATAATTCTTAGAAAGGAAATCTCAACCTCGCTTACCCTTTATGAAATATTTATCTTATTTGCAGCAGTTCTTGGAACTCCATTTTTATTCGGAGTTTCTGGAAAACTAATTGGAATTCTAGAGAAAAGTTTTGCACAGCTTCCAGCTACTGCATCAGCAGCAACCCAGCAAGTTGGCAGTTTTATTCAGCCAGCAGCAACCCCCATAATAACCTCTAGTCAGTTCTTCCTATTCACACTTGCAACAATTTTTGTTACTTCCCTCTTTTGCTCATTCATAATTGGGGTAGTTCGAAGCGGTTCAAAAAACCAGGGATTCAAATACTTCCCATTCATTTTAATTCTTTCAGTAATTATGTACTTTATTGTGTCTGCAGTATTGGACACATTCTTTTCAAACATGAATATACTAATATAATATTTATATGAGGTGAAAATATATGGATGGAAAAACTAGAAAAGGACAAGCAGCCATGGAGTATCTTATGACTTATGGTTGGGCAATCCTTGTAATTGTAATTGTTTTAGCTGCACTTTACTACTTCCTTCCAAAATCTCCAGAGGTTTGTTTAATGGAGACAGGAATGGCTTGTGAAGGCAATGCGCAGATATATGTAGATGGGGATGGGAAATTATTCGTATCCTTAGCTGTGGTTAACCAGCTTGGTAAAACTGTGCTTACAGAAGGAAGCGAAGTAATCTGTACTAATGTTGCAAGCGGAATTACTGCTGATTCGTTCGGTACTAATTTTGAAAAAATTAAAAATTCCGAAGACATAGAAACAGACATTGCTCCAGGAGCAATTATGCACTTAAAGGCAGTTCCGTGTGTTAAGGCAGAAGGCGAGCATAAACAAATTACAAGCACAGCTGGAGATTCTTTCAAAGGAACCATTGCGATCATGTACAATGTAGATGGGGATGTGGATCCAACTATAAAGCACATAATTACAGGCACAATCCAAGGAAAAGTTCTTTCTAAATAATTTTTTCTTTGCCTTAGGATAATTTTTTTCTTTTTCTTATTTTTTCTTCTTTTAATTTTTAGCTTGTCTGATAAATCGTTCTATAAACTCTTCAGCAGTTTTACTAAACCTTTCAAAATCTTTTTCCATTAGCCCGTATTTCGGTATGCGGGAATGAATCTCTGCCCTTGCCTTTGCTAAGGCCTTTGATTTGAGGTATTTAAGTTCTTCATCATTCCAGTTCTTCGCAATAAAAATATCCATTGCTTCAGAAGAATAGGTTCCCACCTCCTTTTGTGCAAATTTATCCTCTGGAAGCAGCGCGGCATGGGCAGCTGCGTTTCCAATAAAGCTTGCAATGTTATCGAGTTCCTTCTTGCGGCTCATAATCTTTTACCCTTGCTTTTCTTCCAGTAAATATCTGATTCGTTTTCTCCAATCTCCTCAAGTTTGTTGTTTACTCTCCTGTATGCTTTATTAGATAATCTCTCTAGGCAGGCAAGCTCTCCTTTACCCAGAGGAATCCCACCCCTTATTTTTTTTATTGACTTTCCAAGATATATATTTATTTCTTTATTTACATTTTCATAATTATAATCTAGATTAAGTGCATGTTCCAGTATTAATGAAATTCTAAGAGCAGTGAACGCATATTTTGCCTTTTTTGAGGCCTTACTCTCAAGGGAAATCATTTCAAGATAAACCTTTGCTTCCTGGAGATTTTCGTAATACCCTAATTTTGCAATCGGTTTTGCAAGTTGCATAACTATTCCTTTTTCATCAAGTAAGATTCCCTCTTTGAACCAGAACTTTAGGTACGGTTCGCTTAAGGAGAAAACCTGAAAAGCCTGTTCCGAGTAAATTGTTAAATGCAATTTAATCCGTAGCTTTTTTTCAATTTCTTTTTTTATGGCAATCTTATTCTCTGCTGGTTTTTCAACTATAACCAAAACATCATAATCACTATATTTATCAGCACCATCTCTTATTTGCGAGCCATATAGCAATAGTGACGCAAGTGTTGGAAACATTTCATAGATTGTAGTAGCTAATTTATACAATTTGGGCTTCTTCTTTAAGCCTTCCAAAACAATCCAATTTTCCGGGGCTATTGCTATATACTTCCCCCTCGCAACCTTTAGTACTTGGTAATTTCCTTTCATGCGATGCAGTATTACCTTTGAGCTCTGGAGTGAAAGATCATTTATCTTGGCAAACTCCTGAATTGTAAAAGTATTTCTTTTGAGTTTGTCGAACGTTCTTAGATATATTCTTTCAAATTGCATAATCATCTATATATCCGAACTTTTTTAAAGGTTAACTGTTTAGTTAACCTTTTATTTTTCAAAAAACCTAAGAAGTGAACATTAGAAATACAATTGACTTAGAACAGTCCTCTTCCTACTATTCTTAGTGCAATATTCATTAGCTCCTTCCCATCTACAAACCATAATTTTCCTTTTTCACAATTGCTCTCATCAAACTCCTTGCTCCCATCCCTTCCAATTCCATAAACAAGCAAAGGAACAGGCTCAAAGGAATGGTCCTTCTTGGAAACTGGAGTTGTGTGGTCTCCAGTAATAATTAGTCCAGCCTCACTCTTAATTAGAAGAGGAACCAATTCCTTATCTATTTTTTCAATGAATTTTTTCTTTCCTTCGAAATCTCCATCATGGCTGAAACTATCTGTAGCCTTCACATGGAGGAATACAAACTCATGTTTTTTAAGTGCCTTTAATACAGCCATTCCCTTTGCCTTTAAATTTGTGTTCTTCTCTCCAGTTGCTCCTTTAACCTCAAGAATATCCATCCCAACGTACTCTGCAACCCCTTTATAGAGCGCTCCTCCAGCAACACAAGCAGCTTTCATTCCAAATTTTTTCTTAAATGATTCAGCTTCTTTCAACTCTCCTGCTCCTCTAAGTAAAATTACATTTGCAGGAAGTTTCCTTCCTTTATTTAACTTATTCTTATTTAATTT
This sequence comes from Microcaldota archaeon, assembly GCA_964473475.1. Taxonomy (GTDB): domain Archaea; phylum Micrarchaeota; class Micrarchaeia; order Anstonellales; family Bilamarchaeaceae; genus CAYYPF01. The sequence goes on from CAYYPF010000009.1 coordinate 8,778, forward strand.
CTCGTGCACAATCTGGATAAATTTATTTACAATTTCTGCAGTTCTTTTACTCCTTGGACTATTGTCTTTAGACTCACACTCCAGAATGTGTAAATTCCCTTTTGGATCAATATCAGTTATATTTGCACTTAGGTTCTTTCTTCTTAGAATGAGCGCCCCTCTATGCTCAACTGTACTTTTGAATAATACTTGCACATCTCCAATTTTCTTTGGAATTTCCTTGCTCAATTTTTTTGCAAGCGCAGAATTTATCCTTCCAGCTCTTCTATCCAAAATAATCCCATTCCTCATAGTTGCAAAATTAGCCCTAAATGCAACATCCCCTTTCTTCATCTTAAGTCCAGCACCTAATGCCTCAAAAGGCCCTCTTCCACAGTAATCCTTTTCCAGATCATACCCAAATAATACTAAATGACTCTTATCACTTGTAGGAGTTACTCCTGGACCTAAGGGCCTAAGAAGTCCAGTCATCCCATGCTGTGCTAGGTAGTTTAGGTTTGGTTTCTTTGCTGATTCAAGAGGAGTAAGTGGAGTTTTCAAATCTCCTAACCCATCCATTATGAAGAGAACAACTTTATTTACCATAAAATAAATACTGAAAGTAGTGTTTAATATCTTTCTATCCAATAGTTATTTCCCTTATTTTTGTGATTTATATGGAGGAAGTAGATCTCACGCCTATGATTGAATCGTTTTCTGAGTTCTTTTCTACTATTTATAAGCATAAAATTAATGAGGTCATCCTGGCTTATCCAGGTAAGAAAAGCATAGATGTAGATTACCAGGATCTGGAAAAGTTCGATACTGATCTTGCAGATAGGTTGATTACTGACCCAGAGCATACAATCAAGGCAGCTGAAGAATCCATAAAATCAATGAACCTGAAGGCAGCTGTAGGTATTTTTACTCCGCACGTGCGCTTCTTCAACCTAACTGGTTCAGATATTCTGATTGAAAAAATAGATTCCAGTAAAATTGGTGCCTTAATTGCATTCAAAGGAGTAGTAACCAGAAGAGCAGATATAATGCACAAGATTAAGCTTGCTGTTTATGGATGTGAAGTCTGCGATTCCAAATTCAAATTCATAGTTGAAAAGAATTTTATCCCACCCAGAAGATGCCCGAGCTGTAAAAAAATGAGCTTAGTTGCACTTACTGATGATAGCACTTTCCTGGATGTTCAAAGAGCAGAAGTTCAGGAACTTTTAGAAAGAGTAAGAGGAGGAACTCCTGCAGCTAAAATTGAACTCTGGTTAGAGGATGATCTTGTAAATTCATTAGTTCCAGGAGACAATATAGAAGTTAGTGGAATCCTGAAATTAAAGCCCCCAATGAAATTCAAGAATAGGCAGGAATTAGTTTATTCCAGATTTATAGATGTTCTGCATGTTAGAAACCTAAAAAGGGATTTTGAAGAAATAGAAATTACCCAAGAAGATGAGAGAAGAATTCTAGAGCTCTCCACAAAACCAGATCTAGAAAAAATAATCGCAACTTCAATTGCTCCGCATATTTATGGATATGAAGAAGTGAAGAGAGCAATTGCACTCCAATTATTCGGAGGAACAAGAGGAAAATTAATTAGGGGGAGTGTTCCAGTAAGAGATGACATTCACATTCTATTAATTGGAGATCCAGGTATTGCTAAATGTGTGGATGGTTCCACAAAAGTTATCCTTGCTGATGGTTCAGTACAAAAAATAAGTGATATTGTTGAGGATACCTTTGTTAAAAAAGGAAGAGTTAAGACTGATGATGGTTATTACACTAAGAGCAATCACGATCTGCTTTCCTTTGATTTAGATGCAAAGATCCATAACAGCAAAGCAACTGTTTTTTGGAAATTGAAATCAACACCTGTTCTTCACAAAGTAAAAACATCTTCAGGAAAAGAAGTAATTGTTACACCGGAGCATCCTTTCTTTGTTTCTGATAATGGTTTTGTAAAAGCAAAAAAAGCATCTGAGGTAAAGGAAAAGGATTTTATCGCGACTCCCCGTATTCTTCCGATAAATGGATCTCTGCAAAAACTTCCGGTCTGTAAAAAAGGAAAGACAAACTCAAACAAGCCGCTTTTACCAGAGTATCTCACTAATGATTTTGCGAGGATGCTTGGTTACCTTATTGGCGATGGTTGTATGAGAAAAACAAAAACCTCTTATGAAGTTTCATTGACGAACTGTGAGGAGAAAATTTTGGAAGATTTTAGGAACATTCTCATTTCATTTAATATACCATATACGGAAAGGAAAAATAAAGGAGCTACAGAAATCGCTGTGTTTTCCTTGGAACTTGGAAGAGTGTTGGAGAAGATTGGCGCCACAGGAAAAGCAAGGACAAAAATAATCCCCCAGTCCATCCTAAGAAGTCCAAACTATGTTTTAAAGGAATTTTTAAGAGGATACTTTGACTGTGACAGTACAGTTGGGAAGGAAGGGCTAACTATAGTATCTGCGAGTAAAGAGCTCATTCAATTAACCCAGTATGCACTGCTTAGGTTCGGGATACTCTCCCAGTTCCATCATACACATTCCAGAGCTACCAATGGGAAGAACCTGAAGAAATCTGTATATTACCGCTTGTCTATACTTGGTGAAAATGCAAAGAAATTTTATGGGGATATTGGTTTTATCTCCAGAAAAAATACTTCCAAAGCAGGAAAGTTCAAAAAGAAATTCAATACGAATGTTGATGTTGTTCCGAATTTATCGGGCATCTTAAAGGCATTGAGAACCTCGCTTTTCCTTACCCAGTTTGAATGCATGGTAAAAAGAACATCTTACCAGCATTATGAGCGAGGGGATAGGAATCCTTCCTACTCTGCATTATCCAGGGTGTTAGAAGCTTTTGAGGATCGTTATAAAAAAATTGAGGGAACACTGGAAGATGAGGATAAGAGGGAAATAAAAAACAAGCTTTCTATCCTGACCAAATTGTGCAATTCTCATATATTCTGGGATAGAGTACTCTCAAATAGGCGGATAGACGGAAAAGATCGGTGGCTTTACGATCTTCAGGTTGATCCAGCCCACAATTTCGTAGCCAACGGATTGATAGTCCACAACAGTCAGTTCCTGCAAAATTCAACTAGATTAGCCCCAAAAAGTATTTATGTAAGTGGAAAATCAGTTACAGCAACTGGTCTTACTGTTTCTGCAGAAAAAGATGAATTAGGAGATGGAGGATGGACGCTAAAAGCAGGTGCATTGGTTCTTGCCTCAGGAGGATGTGTTTCCTTAGATGAATTTGATAAGATTAGTGAGGAAGATCGTTCTGCACTGCACGAGGTTTTAGAGTCCCAAACAGTTTCAGTTGCAAAAGCAGGAATAGTTGCAAAATTCCGTGCAAAAACAGCAGTACTTGCAGCTGCAAATCCAAAATATGGAAGATTCGACCAGACTAAAAATATTGCAGAACAGTTCCAAATTCCACCAACCCTTCTTTCAAGATTTGATTTAATATTCCCAATATTCGATATCTTAGATGAGGAAAAAGATTCTAAACTAGCAGACCATATCCTTAATTCCCATGTTGATGCAGGCACAGGAGAATACAGAAAAGAAGAGGAATATACTGTAGACACGGAACTTCTTAGAAAATATATCGCATACGCAAGAAGAAATACACGGCCATTGCTCACAAAAGAGTCCACAGATATGATTAAAAATTTCTACATTGATTTAAGAAAAATAGGAAAAGATTCTGGTTCAGTTGCAATTACGCCAAGATATCTAGAGGGGCTAGTTAGACTGTCTGAATCAAATGCGAAGATGAGATTAAGTCCTTTAGTTGAAGTAAGGGATACAGACGTGGCCATAACTTTGATGAACTATGTTCTTTCCAAGGTAATGACTGATAGGGAAACAGGAAGAATAGACTCAGACATTATTGCAACAGGGCATTCAAGAACCCAAGTAGAACGAATGCAGAAAGTTGATACAATTAGAGACATTATACGTGTCCAGATGAAGCAATATGATAGTGCAGAAGTAGATGCTGTAATCACTGAGGCACAAAAATATGGAATTGATGAGCCAGTTGCAAGAAGAATCCTGGATGAGCTTCTTAGAAAAGGAGAGCTTTATGAAAAAGAGCCGGGCCATGTAAGGTTGGTTGAAACAAGGGAAAGCTGATTGCGTTGAAACTTTTTACTCATCTCATTGCCTTTTTTATAATTGCACAAATTATTGGAATTTATACTGGTTCAGTTTTATTCAAAGATTATGATGCTAATCCATATGTTCAGGAATTTTATTTGAAGCCAAAAACAACTGAAGAATCTTATGCCCACTTGCTTTTATTCCTCGCAGCTATGCTTATTGGAACTGCTTTATTTCTTTTAATAATTAAATTATATCGCGGATTATTTCTTTTTACTTTAGTTGAATTCTTCTTAATTTCCGTAACTTCTTCTATGTTCTTCTATGTAATCAGTAGGAATTTCTTCGGATATTCTGAGAGTATGGAAATAGGAATTATTTTAGGAATTATTCTTGCAGTTTTTAAAATAAAATTCCCTTCCCTAAAGAATCTTTGTGCAGTTCTTTCTGCTGGAGTAGTTGGTGCATTATTTGGAATTTCATTTTCTCCACTTTTTGTAATTCTCTTCTTAGTTGCTCTGGCAATTTATGATTATATCGCAGTATTCAAGACCAAACACATGGTTACAATGGCAAAATTCCTAATGAAAAAAGAAATGCCCCTGACTATTTCAGTTAAGGAAAAAGTTAAAGGAAAGCCTGAGCAAAGAATGGATCTAGGAACAGGAGATCTGCTTGCTCCAGTAATGCTTGAGGTTTCGCTCTTGCAGATAAATCCTCTTGCTTCTCTGATTGCATTCCTGGGTGCAATTGGAGCTATTTTTTGCATGATTTTTTGCTTAAGAAAAAAGAAAATGATTCTTCCAGCATTGCCTCCAATAGTTGGAGGAATGCTTTTACTCCTGGGAATTGGATATATTTTAGGAGTAGTCTAACTCTGATTTTTTGTAAGAAGCCATTTCCATACAGGGATAAATTGAACGGTTTTTTTACTGATGCTCTCTTTTGCTTCGTAGTCCCGTGTGAGTAAAATTAAATCTTTGCATTGCAGTTCTTTGCTTGCTTTTAAAAGGGAAACTAGTTCTCTTTCAGGTAGTTCTATTCTAGAAGAAATATCAACCACCTGGATTAATTGTTTTACTTTATGCCCTTCTTTAATTACGAAGTCAACTTCTTTTTGCTGGTAATCCTTCCAGTAATACAGCTCCATTTTATTATTTTGCGCATCTCTGAACAGCTCTATTGCCACAACATTCTCAAGTAGCTTTCCCTTATCTTCTGAGGTTTTGAAGCTGACTGTTTGGGCAAGACCTGGATCTATACAAAATACTTTTTTTGGAGCTCGCATTTGTTCCTTAAGCTTAAACGAAAAACGTTCTAATAAGAATACTAGATAAGTGTTTTGTATATAAGAAACATAGTTCTTGATTGTGTGGGGGCTTTTGATGTGAAGCAAGTCTTTTAATTTGTTGAAAGAAATTTCCCCAGTACTATTTGAAACCAAGTATTTTGCAAGTTCCTTTAGAACAGCAGGATGCCGTACATTATATCTTTGGAGAATATCTCTTTCGATTATGTCCTTGTACACTCCGGCAAGAAAAACTCTTCCAAGTTTTTGGACTAGGGGGAACCCTCCATTTTGCACGTATTCTGAAAAACAGTTCTTTACTACTGCCTTGTCTGCAGTGCGGTATAAGTTATATTCAACACCTTTAAACGTAAGGAACTCACGGAAACTAAAGGGAAGCAGGACATAATCAATATGCCTTCCAGTTAAATGCGTTGCAAGTTCCTTGCTCAATAAATGTGCGTTGCTGCCGGTTATAATTATCTTTTTTGTTGTAATTAACCGCGCAATAAATAGTTCCCAACCAGAAATATTCTGTATCTCATCAAATATCAAATATTCTGTTTCTCCTTTAAGCGAATATAATGCCTCCAGTACTTTGTTGAGCTCAGATGCTTCCATTCTTAATCGCTCATCATCAAAATTAACATACGCGCTTTTTTTCTCATGCATGAGCATATATGCAAGGATGGATTTCCCGCATCTCCTAGGGCCTGTAATTATAAATGCACTATCCAGACCAATAAACTGCTGAGTCTTTTTGTGTTCTTCTCGTTCTATAATTTTTTCGTTCTGGAATTTTTTTTGTAGTTCTTCTTCCCGTTCTATAATCGCTGATTTTATATCTTCTATAGCTGCCATACCTATTTAGAAATGCAAAGATTATTTAAATCTTTGCGTTATCAACGCAAACTTTTACTCTTGGGAATTGGGTTATATTCTGGATTGATCTAACCTCGAGCTGTATGGCATCGTGGCAATGCAATGCCACGGCGTTTAAATATACTGTGGCAATCTATTGCCATGAACTTAATAACTTTTCTTGCAATGATTGGAAAAACAATGGTTAAGCGAAATGTATTTTAGGAAACTCAGGAATTGGATATCTAGTCGGAATAATTTAGTTTTGAGGATTTTCTTCTTTTCTAATTTACAATTTTTTTAATTATTTTAATTCTATTCCACGAACCCTAGAGCTTTCTTCTCCAAATTTGATAAATTCCCTAGGTATTTCCCTTCCCATCTTATCTACTTCTAAATCCCTTTCCCTTCCTGGCCAACCATTCTCTTCATATACCGCATCCAAAACCAGCCAGAGCCCTTCTTTTTGCGGATCCTCAATCATTGCAGTTTCTATACTCTCTGGTTTTTCTTTTTCTTCTACTTTAGCCATAATCAAACCCACCTGAGAATATCTACCGCTAAATATAATTTTTCTTACTGCATTCCTAATTTCCTCATACCTTTTAGCCTTTTTTTCAGGATCATCTTGCTCTTCTAATGTTGGTTTGTATATTCTTACTGCAGTATATGCATGCCCAATACGATCGCCATACTCATCTTCTTCTGCACCAGTTGTTATTACTGCCATTCTTGCACCTATAGATAATTCCATTGCTGCAACTAAAGCTGCCATATTTTTACAATCTCCTTGTCTTAATTCTAAAGTTAAGCTTGCCTTTCTTGGTTCAAATGCCTTGTCCACATTGGTGTACATTATATTAAGACCAATCCAATCGAATATGTCTAATATTTGCGTAAAATGTAACGGTCCTTCATTTCCTTTAATAATTTCAGCTGATTTTTTTGCTATTGCTTCATGAATATTTCCATCACTTTCAAATATATTATCTTCATACATCTCTGCTTTTGACTTTCCATATATTATCTTACTTGCTGCCCACTTGATAGAATTTGTTATGAAATTCGGGCTTCCAGTTAATTGTTCAGTGATTAGGCCTACTTGAGAAATTATTCCTAGAACCATGAAGGGCATAAAAATCCAGCCTACAACAGTAAGTATCTTATCCTGTATCCTATTACGGTGCATTTCCTTCTCTCTAACTATTCTTTCTTTGTCTACCAGCGCAACTCCTTCCTCCATTCTAACTTCCTTTCCATTTTGCATTGGCACTACTCCTCCCTTTCCATCAGGAGTAAATACAACTGTATGATTTGGATCTGCGATTGGAGGTTTAGGAATAAGGCCTTGCTCCTTTGCAAGTTTTTGTGCTTCTTCTCTAGTAAAAATCTGACAATTGGCTCCTGCTGTTGGTTCAACTCCATAATTTGTTCCCTCACTTTGTGGCCATTCTGCAATAAGTTGATTTCCTGCTTTTTGTTCTTGAAGAGCTTCTTCCCTAATTCTTGCTAATTGTTCTGGAGTATAAAATACGCAAGGGCTACTTTCAGCAGGTGCTTCAATAACAGATTTCCTTCCTCCTCGTTCTTGTCCCTCTTCATCTGTGTACTCTTCCATAAGAGTAACTTTTTTTGGTCTACTCCCAACATTACCCTCTTTAGCATGTTCATCTGTGCCTTCATGCACTACTCTTGCATATTTAGCATCCTCACTTTCAACTCTTTCAGCTGGTTCCTGAGGCGGAGCAAAAGAAAAGGAATGACCTAATGTATCCCAATTTTCTCCTATGATTTTTTCCTTTCTTCCAAATCCATCATTTCCAAGTTCGCATACTCCCTTTGCTACTGCGCTCATAGTGTTACTTCCAGCAGTTCGAACCTCTTCTGGATCAATTGCTAATTCGTCCTTAGGTCTGTTTCCATTAGGTTCAAAAATTCTAGCTCTTGCTAATTCCTCAACACTAAATATGATTGTTTTTGAACCAGCATCTCCCCTATCTAGTACTGCTCTAATTTCCTTTCCTTCTAAAGGATTTTCTCCAATTTCCAAAGGCTTCCCAAACCTATCTTTCGGTGGTCGAGCTACCCTTGTTACTTTTGGATCTGTTTTTGCATTAGAATCTTTAGGTGGAATTTTTTCCTTTTGAGCCATGCTTTCCCTTAGTTATCGCAAAGTCGGCAGAGAAACAACCCTGACTTTGCGAGATAT
>CAYYPF010000010.1:0-16798 GCA_964473475.1 Microcaldota archaeon
AAGTATTGTCCCACTAAAAATTGGGGAATTTTGAAACTTTTTCTAGTTTCAAATCGACCCCATCTTTTGCTTATTCTAACTAACATTCCGAACACTAGTTGATCCACTGCCTTTTTAAATTTAGGTGTACCTAAATCTTATGTGAAAAAATACAGTCCAGAAGTCGAGGAATACCTTGAAATCCTTTATAGATACAAGGAAAAGGGCATACATGCAAAAACTACTGAGGTAGCAAAGGAGCTAAAAATCTCCCCTGCCAGTGTAAGCGAAATGTTCAGGAAGCTGGAAAATATGGAATTTGTTAAACTCAATCCATATCGCGGTGTGGAACTTACAACGAAAGGGGAAATACTGGGCAGGAGCTTACTCCATAAGCACAGGCTTTTGGAAAGCTTCCTTTCTATTCTTGGAATTAAGAAAAAGAATATCCATAATGAAGCGTGCATTCTGGAGCATGCATTATCTGATGAGGTTGCTTCAGTACTTAAGAAGTCTGTTTCTAAAGGAAAATTTCCAGTTACTCTTTCCTCACTCAGTGCTGGGCAGAGCGCAAGAATTGTTTCCCTTTCCTGTGGAAGGTCTGCATGCAGGCGTCTTCAGGAGCTGGGGCTTCTTCCAGGAACAGAAATAAAAATAATCAGAAGCGGAAGGTTTCTTCCAATAGAACTTTCAGTCAGGGGAACTTCTATTGCACTAGGCAGAGGATTAGCTGAGAAAATATTTGTAGAGGTTTTATATGAGAAAACTAAAAGTCGCTCTAGTAGGAAATCCTAATGTAGGAAAATCCGTGCTCTTCAACCAGCTAACTGGTGGTTCCCAGCATGTTGGGAATTGGCCTGGAAAAACCATTGAGAAAGCAGAGGGCATATTCAATTTTCTAGATTACGAGATGTCAGTTATTGATCTTCCAGGTGCATATTCTCTTTCCCCATATTCCACTGAAGAGAAAATTGTAAGTGATTATCTTTCAAAAAATAAAGAGAGCATAATAGTAACAGTAGTTGACGCCTCTAGTTTGGAAAGAGGGCTTTTTTTGACAATGCAACTCATAGAACGCGGTTTAAGGGTAATTGTCGCATTAAATATGGTTGATTTAGCAGAAGAAAAAGGAATACATACTGATACAGCTAAGCTGTCCAGACTTTTGAATGTTCCAGTTGTTCCAATTGTAGCTGTACATGGAAAAGGGATTAGGGAACTAGTTATTTCTGTAATAAATCAGCGCAATAAAAAGATAAAACCAGCGAAGAAAAAGTCAAATATAAAGCAGGTATACAAGAAAGTAAATCATATTGCAAATCAATCGCAACATTTTTCTAAGATTAGAGTCCCTCTCCGTGAAAAATTAGATACTCTTCTTTTGCATAAATATGCTGGTTATTTAGCATTGTTTTTGGTAATTGCTCTTTTCTTCTCCAGTGTTTTTTTTGTAGGAGATATTCTTTCCTCATATCTTTCTCCCTTATTTTCTTTAATAGAGAACCTTGAGCTGTTGAGCAGTTTTAATCCATATCTAAATACAATGCTGATTTCTGTTCTGGAAGGGGTAGTTGCCGGAGTATCCATAGCCCTTCCATACTTAATCCCATTTTATATCCTGCTAGCGATTTTAGAGGATAGCGGCTATTTGCCCCGCATTGTCTTTCTCATGGACAATCTTATGCATACAATCGGGTTGCATGGGAAATCATTTCTCCCAATGATTCTTGGCTATGGATGTGCTGTTCCTGCGATTCTATGTTGCAGGATACTAGGATCAGAGAAGCAGCGTTTCATTACTGCATTTCTTGTTACATTGGTTCCGTGCGCAGCAAGAACAGTAATTATATTTGGTTTGGTAGGTGCAGTCTTAGGGCTTAAATGGGCTCTTTTACTCTACCTACTTAATGCGTTTATATTATTTGTTCTTGGAGCATTACTCTCAAAATATCTCCCGGGAAAGGCTACAGCCCTTATAATCGACATCCCTTCATATAAACTTCCATCTTTTCTTCCTCTCCTGCGCAGGACATGGTTTAGAACTAAGCATTTCATTTGGATAGCGCTTCCGATAATTGTGCTTTCAACAATAGTTGTGAATTTTCTTGAGATGGTTAATCTCCTGAATCCAATTTCTGAATTTCTTTCTCCAGTAACAGTTGGAATTCTAGGGTTACCTTCAATTGTTGGGATTGCACTGATTATCGGATTTCTTAGGAAGGAGCTTGCATTGCTCCTTTTGGTTTCTTTGCTCGGAACAGATAATTTTGAACTAGTATTAACCCCAGTGCAGATAATGGTCTTTACAGTAGTCTCTATGTTTTATGTTCCCTGTGCTGCAACAGTAGCTACGCTGTATAAGGAATTCGGGTTAAATAAAACAGCATTTATGGTTGCAGGGCAGATTACACTCGCAATAATCTTAGGGGTTTTGGTTAGGTTTACACTAGAGCATTTAGTTTTATTCTGAATTTATATGAAAAGTTACGCGTAATATAATTAAAAAATTAAGAAAAAATAAAAAAAGAAAAAAATTAAGAAAACTTAGAATTGTAAGATGTAACTAACGTTAATCCCTTGATCCTCTGTCTCCTCTATGTTTTTGGTAACAATCCCTGCAATATACAGGTCTGCCTTCAACAGGCTTGAATGGTACCTGAGTTTGTGCACCACAATCTGAACAGACTGCGTCATGCATTTCTCTTGGGCCGCCGAATCCGCCTCTGCTGAATCCGCCTCTACCCCCTCCTCTTCCTCTTCTTGGTGAATCTCCACCTTCGTCGTCCATTATATCACTTATTTATATAGCACATTTAGTGCTTTCTTTTGGCTTTATACAAAAGTAGAATACGAAACTTTTACTCTCTGAACCAAATAAAATTCGATCCAGTCTACTCTCAACCTAAGTCGGTAACTAAAAATATTTTCACCCGATTCCTTAACTAGTTGAGTATTCCTCAAACTCTGCTCTTATAAAAAGCCTAATACTATTTCTGTATAGATAAATATATAAAGTATCCTATTTAAGTCAGTTAGTGGTTATTTGCGGTAATAATCCAAAAATTCATCGTCATGAAGGATAAAAGCCCTAAACTTGCCTCTTTAGTTGAAATGTTCAAAAAGTCCTATTTTCTACTTTAATTTCTCCATTCGTTATCTTGATAATTAGGAACTTATGGTCCTTTGCTGGAGGGATTTTAATGAATGTAGTATTTCCGTGTTTTTCTTTTCCTTCGCACTCATGAACATGCGCAAATAGGTGCAAGAATGGCTTTTTTTTCTCAACAACTTGTTTTATTGAGTTGCTTCCAATATGATCTCCCTTAAAATTAGAATCAAGTATTCCTTCTGGAGGAGCATGTGTAACCAGTATTGTTTTTTCATCAATGCTCAATTTACTCATACATCCAAGTATTTCTTCCTCCTCTAGTTCCCCAGGAGTTCCAAAAGGAGTAACTGGGCTGTATCCAAATCCAACTATATTCAACCTTTCTTCAAGTTCCTTTCTTTTCTCATGAATAGTAAATCCTTTTTTTTCAATTAACTCAAGAACTTTTGGTGGATCGCAATTTCCAGGAATTGCAAGTATTTTTGGATATAAATTAAGCGCATCTTCAGTGTAACTGATAGAAGGGATCCTTGGTTTTGTAAAATCTCCAGCAATAATTAGGTACTCTGGGTTCTCTTTTTCAAGAATTGCCGGGAGCTTCTCAAGAATAATTTCTTCCTCGTGAAGATCAGCGATTACCAGGAACTTCATTAGTTTTACCTTTGGAATATTCAGCCATTACTGCAATATATCTCGCCTCAAATTGTTCTCTAAGTTCTTTTGCAATAAATCTCTTAGTAAATGCATCTGCCTTTGCAGCAGTAGCAATCTTTACTGCAAGTGTTCTTGAAATTTTTCCTCGTACTTTTTTAGGTGAACTGGAAATCTTTGGATGCTGAAAAATTAACCCGTGTTTAGGTGGTTTGATTCTTCTGTGGCTCTTTAAATGCTTGAATAATGCCCTTTCTGCACCAAGAACCTGAATTGCACTTCCAGGCAGGGTAGCTAATCGTTTTAATGAACCTAAATGAGCAACTAATTTAGCTGCAAGATGAGGGCCTAACAAATATCCCATGTTCGGGCAAACATCCTCAACTAATTTTTCCTCGTATTTTTCATAATTTTCTCTTAATTCAAATAATATGATTATTTCTTTTGCAAGCTCCCCAAATTTTCCAACATCTGCTTCGCTGATTTCTCCGCCAGTTGTTCTTTCAAGCCCATTAATAATCTCATTTGCCTTTCCAGAACCAAATATCTCGCTCAATTCCTTTCTAGTATCTGTTCCTTTCCTAAGAAGCATTACTGTTTGTGCATATTTTCTCTTATCCGGAATCTTTAATTCAGGGTAATAAACTACGTAAATATCCTCTAGTCTTTCCCCAAGAAGATTGATTACATTGTCCATTTCTCCTATTGCCCTGTTTACCCTTACAAGTACGACCTCTCTTTTGCTCAATGCCTCCCGTATTTCCTTTTTTGCTCTTTCAAGAAATTTGGATCTATTCATAGGAAAAGTTAAGCCAGAATACTTATTTAAAGATTGCTTAGGAAAACTATATAGATAACATGGCAACCTTTATGGATAAAAATGCTGAAAAGCGAGCGGAACAAGTAGTTCGGGAAGGAGGAGTAATAGTAATCTTATATTTTGATCTTCACGGTCCAAAAGCTGAGGTTCTTCAGCAATTAGGTACTGGGTTTGTTCAGAAAATCCTTGCAGAACCAGGTATAATTTATGCAGAAGGGAAAATAGACGAGCCAATTGAAAATAAAGGTGTATTTTCCACTTCAGTAGAAGTCATAGTAATTGCAAGGGATTATCCCTCTATTGTAAGGCTTTGCGGACTGTACACGCCATTTTCTATAGAACTCATAAAACCAGATAAAATTGTCCTTACAACTGATCTGGCTCATGATGTACTGATGAACATTTCAACTGCTGCTCAAGAGTATAAGAAATACATTATAGAAAAGGTTTCTAAGCCAGAGGATCTTGCGATATACAAAAGGCAGATCCAAAATAAAATTGATCTTGGGAAGAAACTTCTTGGAAAGAAAGAATAGGTAATTTAATGGTTGTACGAAGTTTTGTAAAAACAGGTATTCCCGGGTTTGATGATTTATTCACTAATGGAATTCCAAAAAGTTCAACTATTACTTTAGGCGGCCCTTCTGGATGTGGAAAAAGTTCCTTTGCAATGCAATTTCTAGTAGAAGGTGCGAAAAAATTCAATGAACCTGGATTATTTATCTCTCTAGAAGACTCAAAGAGCTCCTTGCTTTCAAGTATGAGCGGCTATGCCTGGGAACTTGAAAAAATGGAAAGAAATAAGCAGATCTTTTTCTTAGATTACCCAATTTCTGAAGTAGACCAATTCCTGCAAAAGGACAATGCAGTTGGAGAACTGATTTCTACAATGGGTATTGAGAGAGTAGTTATTGATTCAATTATGCCAATTGCCCTTAGTTTTAAAGGAGAGGATGAAAGGCAGAGCGGATTGCTTAATTTCATTGCAAATATACGCAAATGGAAAACAACAACCCTAATTGTTTCAGAGGATACTGCACAAAGTGCAGATATGATTATTCCAGCTACTAAGTACGGAATTGAGAAACTTACAGATGGATGGGTTCAGCTTTATTACATCCTAGATGAAAAAGGAAATCGGGAAAAAGCAGTTGAAGTAATAAAAATGAAAGGAACTACTCATGCATTAAAGAAGTTTAAATGTATAATTACTAATCTTGGGTTTGAAATCTCTAAGAAAACTGTTTAGAAATTTTTATTCTTTTGGTTAAGTGAGTGTTTTAATTGCTTCACTAATTGAAAGTACTTTTTCCTCTCCGCTTTTCATATCCTTAAGTGTAACCTTCTTCTCTTTCTCTTCCTTCTCCCCAATTACGATTACATAAGGAATTCCAAGGGAATTTGCATAATCCATCTGTTTGCGCAGGTTTCGGTTATTCAAATCTGTTTCAGTTGAAATTCCTGCATTCCTTAACTCATTAGCTACTTTCATAGAATATAAATAAGATTCAGGTTTTACACAAGCAACAAATATTTTTGTATAAGTTTTCAAGTTTGTTTCTTTTTCCTGTTCTTTTCTTTCTTTCATTAGAGTAATTAGTCTCTCTATTCCAATTGAAATTCCAGTTGCGCAATCTTTTTGTCCATACAATTCTAATAGACCATCATACCTTCCCCCTCCTGCAATTGAACCAATTTCCTCAGATATTTGTATCTCGAATACTGGACCAGTATAATATCCCAATCCTCTTACAAGTGCAAGATCAACTTCCACTTCAAAATTACATAATCTGATCAATTCCCGTAACTCCTGTACTCCTTCTTCACAAATCGGTTCAACTTGAGCTAATTTTTCTTCATTTGTTCCTTCCATTTGTACAAGCTTAAGGATTTTTTTAGCAGCTACTTCTCCAACAACTTTTTTTAGTTCCTCTCTAACTGCATCTCTCCCAATTTTATCTATTTTATCTAAAATTCTTAAAATTTTATTTCCACTGTCCCCCAGATCCAGCTTTTCCACAATCGCATCCATTATTTTTCTATTATTTATTAGGATTCTTGGTTTTGTGAATCCAGCCCGCATAACCACTTCACGAGCTACGGAAATTATTTCTGCATCTGCACGCATTTCCTTAGAACCAACAATATCTACATCTGCTTGCCAGAACTCACGGAAACGTCCTCTTTGAGGCTCTTCCTTTCTCCACACCTGTGAAATACTATATCTCTTGAATGGCTTAGGCTCTGCATTATTTGAGGCAATTCTTGCAAGTGGAACAGTTAAGTCAAATCTTAGTCCGTATTTATTTTCTCCAGTGCTTCCCTCTACTTCAAATATTTCCCCTTCTATTCCTTCTCCTGCCTTTGCCTTTAGTACCTCTAGATATTCCATTGCAGGTGTTTCCAATGGCCGATAACCATATTTTTTATACACGCTTTCTATAAGTTCAAATACCTGCTTGCGAATAATCATGTCTCCTGGGAGAAAATCCCGCATTCCTTTTGGTGTTGATTTTAAACTCATAAGTATCACTTCTTACTATCTCTTTGGTCTATTATAAATTAAAACCTTAGTGTGTTTGCTTTCTCCTTCTTCTTAATTCTTCCAGTACTTCCGAGAATTCTACTTCTCTGTTTTCTAAGTAAACTAAGGTGAAGTAAATAAGATCCGCAGCTTCCCAAGTTATATCCTTTTGCCCTTCTGCTTCAATTAGCTCTTCACACTCTTCCCTTAGTTTTTCAATTATTGCTTCTCTGCTCTTAACTATTTTAGAGGTATACGAATCCTTTGGATTGAGTTTTCTTTCCTTTATTATCTGAACAAGTTCTTGTAATGCTGAAAAGTCATAATCTGGACTCGAGACTCTAGACTCAAAACACGAGACCTGTCCTTTGTGGCAAGCTGGCCCATTTGGAATTACCCTAACTAGAAGAGCATCACTATCGCAATCTTGAGTAATTGAAATTATTTTTTGGGTATTTCCGCTCTCCTCTCCTTTTTTCATGAGTTTCTTCTTAGCCCTGCTGTACCTCCAAACATATCCAGTGTTTTTCATCTTCTCAATTGCTTCTTCATTTGCATAAAATAGAGATAAAACTAAACCACTATTCGCATCCTGAATAATCATTGGCACAAGCCCATCTTTTCCAAATTTAATTTTCACGTATGCTCACCTCATTTTCTTTTAGATATTTTTTCAATTCTGGAATAGTCAATTTTCCATAGTGAAATATTCCAGCAGCAAGTGCAGCAGAAGCTTTAGTTTTTTCGAATACCTCTAGAAAATCTTTTCTAGAGCCAGCACCCCCAGAAGCAATAACTGGAACATTAACTGCTTTACAAACTGCATTTACTAATTCAATATTGAATCCTTCTTTTGTTCCATCCCTATCCATACTTGTGAGAAGAATTTCCCCTGCACCTAAGGCAACTGCCTTTTTTGCCCAAGCAATTGCATCCAATTTAGTTGGAATCTTTCCCCCATTCTTGTATACTGCCCAACTTTTTCCTTTTCTTTTCGCATCTATTGCAATTACAATTGCCTGTGAACCAAATTCCTTTGCTGCCTTTCCAATTAATTCTGGATTCTCTATTGCAGAAGTATTTATAGAAACCTTATCTGCACCAGCTCCCAAGAGCTCTTGAATATCCCTAAGTGAACTGATTCCCCCTCCAATTGTAAATGGAATAAATATTTCCTTAGCAACTTTTTCTGCAACCTCAACTATTGTTTTTCTTTTCTCAGTGCTTGCAGTTATATCTAAAAAAACAATTTCATCTGCTCCTTGTTCATAGTATGCTCTAGCTAATCCTACTGGATCCCCAGCATCCCTAAGATTTTCAAATTTAGTTCCCTTAACTGTACGGCTATTTTTTACATCCAAACAGGGAATTATTCGTTTACTTAACATTGCTTCCACCTATTCTGTTTTTCTGAGTTTTGAAAATACTGTTCAAGAGTTGTTTATCTTCTAGAATTGCTCTTCCAATAATTGCTCCTTCTAATCCAATTTTTTGCAGTGCATTTATATCCTCTAAATTCCTTACTCCTCCAGCTGAAATTACTTTACAATTTATTTCTTGCCTTATTTTTTGCAGTAGTTCTAAGTTTGGGCCTTCTAGTGTTCCATCCCTTTCCACATCTGTAACAATAATCCCTTCCAGCCCTTTAGATACTTCTTCTAAAGATAATGAACTTTGCTCAGTCCATCCAGCATAGCTTAATTTTCCTTTTTTAAAATCAAAAGAACCAATCAATTTTCCATAATATTTTTTCTTTAGTGTACTGGCTTTCTCTGGATTTTTGAAAAGAATTGTACTAACCACTACCCTTTCTACTCCTAACCCGAGTAATTCCCCAATTTTCTTTTCACTGCGTACTCCTCCGCCTACCTGAATGGAAAATCTTTTTGCAAGTTCCCGGATGATTCTGATATTCTTCATTTCTCCAGTAAATGCTCCATCCAAGTCTACAACATGAAGAATTGTTGCTCCTTCCTTGGAATATTTCCTAGCTAGTTCTAGAGGTTTATTAGTATACTCGATCAAATTCTCCTTTTTTCCTTTAATTAATCGTACGCACTTTCCATCCATTAAATCTATTGCAGGAATGATCTTCATTTTCTTACCCCGAAAATGAAGAGATTTGAACCGCAGTTCAAACTGATTCTCATGCCCTTACCTCTTTAATGAAATTTTCAAGTACTTGCAAGCCAACAATTCCACTTTTTTCTGGGTGAAACTGGGTTGCAAATATGTTCTTGCTCCAAATTGCAGATGGGAATACTATTCCATATTCACTAGTTGCAGAAATCAATTTTTCTTCTTCTAATTCGCAGTAGTAAGAGTTCACAAAATATGCCTGAAATTCTTTCATTCCATCAAAGAGTGGAGAATTAATTGGTTTTACAATATTCCATCCGATTTGAGGAACAGGTAATTTTGTTCCAAATCGCTTAACCTTTCCTTTGAATACCCCCAATCCATTTGCTTTTGGGCTTTCCTCACTTCTCTCAAAGAGAATTTGCATTCCTAAACATATTCCAAGAAATGGAGCTCCTTCTTCAAGTAATTCACGAATCCTTGCAGTTCTAGTTCCAATTCTCTCTAACGCAGTTCCAAATGCTCCAACTCCTGGAAGTACAATTGCATCTGAGTTTTTCCATTCCTTAGGTTTATTGCTAATGCTTGCACTAACTCCAATTTTCTCAAATGCATTCTTAACATTTGCAACATTCCCAGCTCCATAATCAATTATTGTAATCATTCAATCACCTTTTTATTTTTTTTAAAAAGGTGAGCTATGAACGATGTTTCGTTCATTCAACCACCTTAGACATATTCATCACTAGAATGTCTTTTGCACCAGCTTGCTTGAGCTTTCGTATGGTTTGAATTAGAGAAGTTGAATCAACTACACTGTGTATGGAATATGCTCCTTCTTTTGCTAGTTTAATTACAGTTGGACTTTCCATCGCAGGCATTACTTCCAATACACTTTTCAGTGCTTCCTCACTAGATACATTTGCCATTACATATCTCTTTACTTCTGCAGTGCTTATGCTTTCTATGGAGAGTTTGAGTTCCTCAACTCCTTCTACCTTTTCCTTGAGGCTTTTTTGATTTGCAATCAAATAAATACTAGATTCTTGAATTACATCCACTATTTGGAGATTATTTGCTTCAAGAGTAGTCCCAGTGCTTACCTGATCAACAATCAAATCTGCTATTCCTAGGTTTGGAGCTAATTCTACTGCCCCAGCTACCCGAACTATTTCACAATACAGATCCTGGCTATTGAAATACCTCTTAGCTATATTTGTAAGCTTGGTTGCAACCCGCATTCCTCCCTTGTAATCTTTCTTAGATCTAATTCCAGAGTTCTTTGGAGAAGCAACTACGATCTTACATTTCCCAAAATTCAATTTAAGTAGTTTTTTTACCTGAGCTCCGCTCTCCTCAATCATATCCTCCCCAGTTATGCCTAAATCTGCAGCTCCAGAGTCAACATATAATGGAATATCAGCTGCCCTTGCATACACTACCTGAATATTCGGGTTATTTGTATTTACAAATAACTTTCTTCCATTCTCAGGTATTTCCAAACCTATTTTTTCCAGTAGTTTTAGGATCTCTTCAGAAATCCTTCCCTTATTTGGTATTGCTAATCTAATCATCGAGAAATCATTTTGATTTCGAGATATTTGATCGCTTTCTGCTGATCGATTCATAATCTTCACCTCTTGATTATATTACTCCTTTTGTACTTGGAATCTGGTCTTTTGACCTTTGGTCCATTTCTACAGCCATTCTCAAGGATTTTCCAAATGCCTTGAACGTGGCTTCAACTTCGTGGTGGGAATTTCCTTTTCTAGTTAGCCTAACTGCAATATTTGCCTTTAGATTTTCAGCTAAGGCTAAGAAGAATTCCTTCAAGTCCTCAGTCGCAAATCCCTGTTCAGGAGCTCCAACAAACTCATTACTGTATTTGAGTTCAGTGCCATTTTTCTCTTCAAATACCAGCCTCCCTCTTCCTGAAAGGTCAATTATGGATTCAGCTATTGCATCATCCATCATATACTTGAAACTACAGATGCCTGAATTTTCCTCTACATTACCACGAGGTCCTGAGTCTGGAGTCTCGAGTTCTGGAACTGAAAGTTCTGAGAATCCTGCACGAGCAATGCCTTTTTTGTCTCCTAATGCTTTTGCTAGTGCTGTTCCAAGAACAATCCCAACATCCTCAATTGTGTGGTGTGTTCCTGTTTCTAGATCTCCTTTTGCAAGTATGCGCAAATCAATCATGGAATATTTTGAAAGTGCAGTAAGCATGTGATCAAAGAATCCAATGCCTGTGGAAATTTCGGATTTTCCAGTTCCATCCAGATTTACCTCTGCCTCAATTTCTGTTTCCTTTGTTTTTCTTTTTTCTGTTGCAATTCTCATATTAACACCTCAAATATTTTGTTTACATTAGAAATTTCTGTTCCACTAACAAGGCGAGCCGAGTGCTGCTGACTTAATTCAGCAGATGAAGACGCATCTTCTATCATATTGAAAGCAGCACCAGAGCCTCCAGACTGAAGTCTTTTTTTAAGATTTCGAATGCATACTACTTCAGTCGGAGGTCGGTTCACCTTGTTACAAAAAACAAATCGAATTCCTGCTCTTCTTGCAGAAAGCCTATCACTTTCAGTATCTCCAATAAAAATCGGATTTCTTACTCCCAAGTTTTCTCTTGCTAGAATAAGTGGTTTTGGAGAAGGTTTTTCCTCTTCACAATCCTCAAGTGCAATTATGTTTTTCTCTCTAATATACTCTGGAGAAATATTGAATTTTCTCAAAATAAAAAGAGCTTCCTTCCTTGGTCTGCTAGTTACTATTCCTAGTCTGATTCCTCTATTCTTTAGTTCTTCTAAAGTTTCTTTAGAAATTAGAGGAGTTTCATTTTCTATAAGTTCTCCTAAGTATATTTTTTGGAAATACTCTTTCATCCTGGAATATTCTCCAGAATTTCTCTCATTTTTTAGTGAAGTTCTAATTCCTTTTGAAAGTGCATAAGAAACATCCCAATCATTATTGAATCCAGGAATTTTCTTTATTTCATTTATTTCTTCCTGGGAAATGTCCTTTCCAGTAAAATACTGGACTGTTCTCATTATTGCTTGCCTATAGGAGTTGGAAACATCAACCAGTACTCCATCCACATCGAATATAATTGAGTCCACTGGAACTACTGCTTTTTTCAGTGCTTCTAAGAATAAACGAACTTCTTTTTCAGTTCCAACACTTACTCTTAGGTATTTTTCTAAATTTGGATAGTTACTTACGTCCCTAATCAATACCCCGCTCTGTAAGAGTGCCCTAAATATTCTTTTCGGATTCTCCACTTCAAAAAGAACAAAATTAGCATCACTAGGAATAGTTCTAATTCCTAAATTCTCTAGTCCTTTTATGAGTATTTCTCTATTCTTTTTAATTTCCTTAATATTTTTTTCAAATCTTCCCTTCTCTTCAAGTAAAAGTTCACCTATAATTTGAGTAATCAAGCTCACATTCCATGGAAGTTTTACTCTATTTAGATTTTCAATTATTTTTTCACTAGCAATTCCATACCCTAATCTTATTGCTGCTGCAGAGTAGAGTTTGGAAAATGTTCGCAACAGGATTACGTTCTCATATCTAAGGAATTCTCTACAATCCTCTTCTGAAAATTCAGCATAAGCCTCATCTATACATACAATTCCTTTGCAAGATTTGATTATTCTTTCAATAGTTTTCTTGCTAAAGGAATTTGAGGTTGGATTATTTGGCCTGCAAATAAATACTAATTTTGCATCCTTACTTTCTTTTTCAAATTCTTTTGTAAGTTCAAATTTCTCATCCAGTTCTACTGGAACATCTCTCGCACTCCCTATTTTTGCACAAATCTCATACATTGAAAAACTAGGAACTGGCCTAACTATCTTATCTCCTTTATTCACGAATGCCAGAGTAATGTAGTAAAGAAGCTCATCAATACCTGCACCAATAATTACTTGCTCTGGAGACACATTGAATTTTTCACTAATCGCCTCGCGTAGTTTATTTGAAGAGCCCTCATTGTACCTATTGAATTGAATTGTTCCCATCTTATTTTTTATTTTTTCAATTAACTCTTCAGGAATATTGAATGGAGATTCATTCTGATTTAGCTTTACTTCTGCATCCAATAGTTTAGGTATTTGGTAAGGCGCCATCTCGCCAATTTCTTTTCTTATTAGCTCCATAATTTTATCCTCTTCTAATCTTTGCAGCATCTGAGTGTGCTTCCAAATTTTCCAAATCTGCAAATGTTGTTGTTCGCTCAGCCAGTTCTTCTTGTGCTTCTTTGGAAAGCTGCTCTACATACTGCCATACGAAAAAATCCCTTGCTGACAGTCCAGAAGAAAAACTTGCACTTCCTCCAGTAGGAAGTATGTGAATTCCCCCAGTCATTCCATAGTCTGCAAATGCCTCTCCAGTATCTATGAATATTGCTCCTGCACAGAGCTGAGTTTCTAATAATTTCTCTCTTGTGGAACTTTTGCACAAAATTTCCAAGTGTTCTGCTCCAAATTCATTTGCAAGTTTTACTCCTTTCTCCAAATTACTAACTAGGAAGATTCCTCCACACTGTTCTAGTGCTAGTGCAATTTCCTCCTTTCTTTTCTTAGTTGAAAGCTGCTCTTTCACTTCTTGTTGCACAGCTACTGCTAGTTCTTTTGAGTTTGTTACTAAAATTGCAGAGGAATTAATTCCATGCTCTGCTTGTGCAAGTAAATCCGCAGCAACAAATCCTGCATTTGCACTTTCATCTGCAATTACAAGCACTTCACTTGGGCCAGCAATTAAGTCTATTCCTACTTTTCCAGCTTGTGCAAGCTGGCTTTTTGCCTCGCTTACATAAACATTTCCAGGTCCGCAGATCTTATTCACTGGTTTAGAAATCCTTTCCAGTCCATTAGCCATGAACCAAATTGCAGCTATTCCTCCAAGTAAGTAAATCTCATTAATTCCAAGTTTTTTTACTAAATACGCAATTGCTGGGTTTAATCCCTCTTTTTTTGGAGGGGTGCAAACAATTAGCTCCTTTACTCCTGCTGCTTTTGCACAAACTCCAGCCATCATTAAGGAAGAAGAAAGTGCTGCCAGGCCTCCAGGAGTATAAATTCCTGCTCGTTCCATTGGTTTAGGAATTAGGGAAGTTGTTCCATACCTAGTGGTTGAAACTATTGGCTGTATTGTTTCTACAACTTTTTTTTGGAACTCAAGAACCTGTTCAAATGAAAAATCAATTGATTCCTTTTGCTTTTCTGTAAGTACTTTTGCTCTGGATTCTATTTCTTCTTGAGTTACTCTAATACTCTCTCCAGAAATTTCGAACCCATCAAATTTTCTAGAATACTCTTGTAATGCGGAGAAGCCTTGCAAGTCCGTACTCCTAAGAGTTTTTCTTACAGACTCAGAAATCTTAGGTGGAATTGCACCACGATTCTTTAATCTAGCAAAGATCCGAATACTGTTTGTTTGATCATATATTTGGATATACTCTTTTACCTTAGAGGTGAAGACAACCCCTTCCTTTACCTTCTCTCATCTTATTCATACATAACACCTCTTTTTCTATTGTAAATTCTTAGACTGGTAGAACCTAACTCTGCTGTCGCGTAAGCGACCAAAGCGCGTCCAATAGCAGGACAGTAGATTAGCGCGGCTAGGCGACCTAAGTTAGACTTCAATTCGCACCCCTCCATTTTTAGAAAATAATATTTCTTTTTCCTGTCCATTGGCTTTCGCTACCCTTAATCCAATTTCTTTGCAATTTACAGTGCTAAAGCTAAGAAGAATTTTTTCATTTTTTTCAATTCCGAGCTTTGCTCTAATTTCTAAAGGTAAAACTAGCCTATTCTTTGCATCCAACTTTATAACATAGGTGGCCTAAACACCCTTTTTCGTTTTTCACCTTTAACACCTTCGTATTCTATATCTAGAACTGTCCCACTATATATATGTTTCGGTTGTAGAAAGTGATAGTTTATAAATGTTTGCAGAGTTCAACTTTTTGCTCTTGCCCTTTCCCGTATTGCCCGGTAAAGGCGCCTTATTGGCCCTATCCTCATTTTAGGAAGAAACAACTCAATATCTTTCAGCAGTCTTTCCTTTGTAGCCACAAGCCCAATTTCAGGGTCAGTTTTAGTTTCTTTCAAACTATTTTTTTTACCTTTATGTATAATCACATGATTGATCTCCAGTGAGGAAAGAACCTTTGCGAGAACTTTTGACCTGTAGGATTTTTTTAATTCCAGAGCAGATACCCTTGCAAAAACACCTATAACTTTTGATTGTTTAGTGCTCATAATCTCAAGAATCATTCCTGAACTCCATTCCAATCCATGGTATCTTGCTGCTGTGGAAAGGGCCCAATACCATTTCCCCCTTCCGTAAACATAATTAAAAAGATCGTAAAAAAATTCCATTGGTTTTTCTATGAACTGTCCCTTTCTTTCCCTTTGTGAGGGAATATAATGCACCCCTCTGAAAAATGAGGGGAAGATATAAAGGGACGTAATTGCTTTCTGCAGGTTGTACCTATTTTTTATATCTGAAGAAGAGATGAATCTTCTTTGCTTGAATAACTTACAAAAAGCCAGGTAGCCGTTCAACCAATCCCCTCTTAAATTCATTAAATTTGTCATATGGAAGAATATCCACCTGTTCCTTATTCTGGAATAGGAGAAGGTCCTGCATTTTAGTTTTTCGTATTTCTTCAATTCGTCTTCCAAATGCATGTTCCATTACCTCACATTCTCGGTCTGGAATCAATAGGTGTACCTTTCCGCGGTCTTGCAGGATAAAAACATCAACCAGGTCTCTAGGGTCATATACTGTTCTGCACAGCAATGCAGCCATTTTCATTTCTGCATATGTAGAATTATCAAAAATGTTTATGCTACGGCCTTCAATATGTATTTTCTTTATTTTTTTGAACATAGTTGCGTCATGGAAAATTTCCACTTTTATGTTTGGACCAATACTGAATGATTTTCCTTCGATATTTTTAATCTCATATCCTTTTTCCAAGAGTTTTTCACTGAGTAGTTTTGCAAGTTCCTCCTCACTTCTTCCATTTGGATTGTCTATTCCTTTTGAATCTGGGTTGTAAAGATCGATATCTTCTGAGGCGCGATATTCCTCAAAGGCAACAAAGTTTAATGAGGTTCCGCCTACGAAAATAAGATCCATTAGTGATGCTTCTGCGACTATTTCCAGCCAATTGCGCTTTATCCAGGCCCACCTAGTAAATAGATTCATACAGTTAATAAAGATTGAAACATTTTTAATCTTATCCATCTGTATCTCTCAAATAATATAAGCCTTTAATTCCGTTCTTTTTTGTGTTAAACGATAGGTTTTTATATATATATCGGTGCATATTCTAACTATGGCACAAACACTTAGACAATCTAAAGAAAGGAGAATTACTACTATTCCAGATTCTGTTCTGGGAAAACCAGTAACTTTGACTCAAAGGAAAGGCTGGTTCTCAAGGACCATAACAGGAGAACTAGAAGCTGGTAGACATACAATCTCAGCTTACGGAAGGAAACAATTACTCCGCGAACCAGTATTTGATGTTATTATTACTACTGATAAAAGTGGTGAGAAACCAGTTAGAGTACTGGGTCCTTGTGATATTCGAGTAAGTGATCCTGTTGAT
>CAYYPF010000011.1:0-13274 GCA_964473475.1 Microcaldota archaeon
AATAATTGTAAGTTTAAATTGTTATGCATGACCCAATAGATTAAAACCCTTTCTCTGGGGTTTACTAACTGCGTACTCCTTTCTTGGAACATAGCAGTTTTACTATCATATACTAGGAGCGCTCTCTTGAACATTACCTATGACCGCGCAGTCTGGACTAGAACATATTCAGAACCAACTAAATAATGCCGATTCTGGATTATTGGTTTTATCTCGTTTGGTTCTAAATAGGTCGATCCAACAAACAAAGTTGGATCGGGATACTAAGGTTTTAATTTATATTAGGCTAAGTTTATTCCAATGCAACAGGAAGAGTTGGACCTTAAATGTATTTCCTCATTGGCTATTTGGGTTTCAATTGCTTACTTAGCATTATACGCAGTTCTTTATTTTTCCTGTGGAACTGTAGATCTATTCTCCTTCAATCATATTTTTGCTCTCTTACTTATCGGAGCAATTTTCCTAATAAAAAAACCAAGAAGAATCCTCTCTGCCTGGCTCCCGTTTCTAATTCTCTTCCTAGCTTATGAAGTCCTCAGGGGTTTAGCAGACAATTTAATCAACCATGCCAACTATTTCCTTCCAATTGATTTTGAAAATGCAGTTTTTGGAGGAATTCTCTCAAGTTCCTTCCAAACCCATATTCTTTCCCTTCCTTCTCCTACAATCCAATCAATAAATTCTATTGCAATTTTTATTTATTCCCTTCATTTTATTGCCCCAATTTTATTTGCCTTATTCTTATGGAGAAAGAATAAACAGCACTTCACCCAGTTTGCAATTGCTTTGATTCTAGTTTCCTACTTAGCCTTAATTACATTTATTTTATTCCCAGTAGCTCCTCCCTGGATGGCTTCAGAAAAAGGATTTATTCCAACCATAGAGCATATAATCTTCAAGCAAAGCGCAGATGGTATTGGAAAGATCTCTGCAACCTTTAACCCAAACCAAGTTGCAGCAATCCCTTCCTTACACTCAGCCTATCCATTCCTAATTTCCTTATTCGTTGTAAAATTCTATGGGAAAAAATACTCTGCAATTTTCCTATTTCCTTTACTAATGGCATTTTCTCTTATCTATTTAGGAGAGCATTATGTTCTGGATATTCTTGCTGGGTTTAGTTATGTTTTATTTGTTTTTCTTATAACTCCAAGAGTAGTTTCCTTTATCCAAGTAAGGCACAGGAAGCATGATTCGGGAAACACAAGTGAAACAAATTAGTTCAATAAGTACAGCCATAGTGGTATTAGCTTAATTCTTCTTCCGTCTTTTGTTTTTTGAGTTCCAAACTCATTTTTAGTTATCAATATTCCCTCCTTCGCATTCTTGTAGTGCTGGAAAAAGGAATAAATCCCATTTAAGTCATCTGGGTTGATCTTTTGCTGGTATTTGACTTCAATAGGAATCGGAATGCCATTTACTTCTATTATAAAATCCACTTCTGTTTTATTTTTCCAGTAATTAACTTTGTGCCCGTTTCTTATAAGGCTGACAAATACCAGGTTTTCTGCAAGCGATCCAATTTCTTTATACCCAAAGTGGGCAGTATGCAGAATATTATCAATAGTAAATATTTTCTTTTCTTTTTTTATTTGCATGGCCGAGCTTTTGGCATAATACTCCACAAGATAAATGAGGAACGAATTGGTTAAATAATCTATATAATTCTGGGTAGTCTGCAGATTGGTTTGCAATGCCTCGGATATCTTTCTATAGCTAAACCTCTGGCCTATGTTTTGCAGTGTAAATCTGCCTATTTTTTCTAATGCAGTTACATCTTTAACTTCCCACATTTTTAGAATATCCTTATACAAAATGGTTTCGTAATACAATTTTGCTGTTTTTATCCGTTCATCTGGCTGTTCTTCGAATACTATTCTTGGAAATCCTCCGTATATCAGGTATTGCTGCAGTTTTTTGTCTAGGTCTAAGGGTGCGTATTCCCTGTATTGTTTGTCAATATCCCCTTTCTTCTGGAAACGGATTCCTTTTATCTCTAAAAATTCCCTGAATGAAAACGGATAGACATTAATTGGAATAAATCTTCCTGTTAAGAAATATAGTTTTTTGCTTTTGGAGAGCAGTGCACTAGAACCAGAAACAACGAGTTTTACGTTTTTTCTGAATCTATCAAAGGCATTTTTGAGCTGTTGCTCCCAATCGTCAAAATACTGCACTTCATCAAGAAACACATATTTCTTTTCTGAAATGGATTCGTTAAACGTAGAGATTATATCTGCAATGTCCTTGAAGTTGTCCTTTACCACTGTTTCATCGCAGTTCACTAGGAGTATGTTCCTGGGCGATACCCCCTTATCCTGTATCAGGTAGCGGATAGTCTGGTATATCACAGTTGTTTTACCTGATCTTCTGGTTCCGGAAATAAGTTCGATTTCTTCTTTCTCAAGATATTTCTTTATCTGGTCTAGATACTGGTTTCTTTCAATGCCGCATAAATCCGTAGGCACTTCCCGGTTGGTCCACCAGGGATTAAGCCCTTCAAAAGTTCTTAGTTTTGATATATCCATCATACTGTTTTAGGAAGCTGGATTTATAAACGTTTGTTTTGAATGATACAACAATCAAAAACATGCCTTTTTTGAGTGGTGCGTCATTCAAGATCTTTACGGTCAGAGGAAAGCAGATTAATAGTTTCAGATGAGTAACTTATTAGCGGGCACAAGAAATCTGGTTCGGGAAACATAAGTGAAACGAATTAGATTGCCCGAACATTGCCCGAAAGTTATGGTTTAGATGACGTAGAGTGTTTATAAACTTAATTATGCATAAAAACTACTACAATTAATACAGATTAGGTGGTAGAATGGGAATTAGACCTGGAAGAGCTATAAGAGACATGGATAAAGTTGCATGGACAAGATATTCAAAATCAAAACCAAAAAAGTCCTTCATAAAGGCAATGCCTCATAGGAACTTAAACCAATTCAGAATGGGTGTAAATAAGCCAGATTATGATCTTAAAGTTCAACTAGTAAGTGAACAAGATGTAATTCTAAGGGATAATGCTTTGGAAAGTGCAAGACAGTCTGCAAATAAACACATGGAAAAAACCATCCTTGGAAACTATTATATGATCGTAAGGTCGTATCCGCATCATGTACTTAGGGAAAATAAGATGATTGCTGGTGCAGGAGCAGACCGGCTTCAGAAAGGAATGAGAAAGGCATTTGGAAGACCAACACACAGAGCAGCAAGAATTAACAAGCATCAAGAGGTTTTCTCAATATACACTTACAAAAATAATTTCCCAATTATAAAAGTTGCATTACACAGAGCAATTATGAAAATGTCTGGAGATTATTCAATTAAGGTGATTGCTTAATGTCTGATATATGCGTTGATGACGCAGTTATATCCACAGATGTAGATAAATTAGTTAGAATCCTTTCCACAAAAAAGAAAATCGATTTAAACCAGCTTTCAAGAGACATTGGCCTGAATAAAGATACAGTAGAAAAATGGCTCCATATTCTAGAAGAAGAAGGCTATGTAAAAATACAATACGGGCTTACAGGTACTTATGTTGCCTGGATTGGACTTGGAGAGGAAACCCCAATTGATTATCATGAACCAAGAGTAGAAATACATAAATCCAAACCAGAAGAAAAGAAAGAAAAATTCTCAGTATTGCCAGAAACTATGGGCATTCTAAGTGCTGAGCAAAAAGAAGAGGAAGAATCTGAAAAAGAACGCTTATTGAAAGGATTAAGAGGAGAAGTTAAAGAAGAAATTTCAATTGATGTTGAATCTGAACCTGAAGAAAAAGAGGAAGAAGTTTCAGAGCCTTCCTTACTTGAAGAAATCAAGGAAGAGGAAATTGCTCCTGAAGAAAAAATCCAGGAGGAACCAGAAGAAATAAAAGAACCTTTAGAAACTCCACTTCCAGAGCCAACAGAGCAAAAACGTCCAGCATATATTCGAACAAGAGTTTCCCAATACTTAGATGATTTAAACAGGCAAAAAATAGAAATCGCAGCTCTTAGAAAACAAAAGGAAAAACTATACAAAGAGAGAATTGCGCCCTTGGAAACTAGAATGGAATCAGATATTGCTACATTTACTGAGCTTCTCTTAGAAAAAGAAGAAAAGATTACTGAATTAAAAGAAAAAGCATTAGAACTCCCAGATAAAATAGAAGATCTGGATACCTTGCAAAGAACAGTTGAGAAAGTAGAAAGAGAAGGTTTTTCTGCATTGAATGCAACCCGAACAAAATTAGATGCAATGATGAGCGATGTTTCTAAGATGAAAGGGGCAATTGGAGAGAAAATCTCAAAAACCAAAGGTACAATTGATTCAGAAAAAGGAAGAATTCTTGATCTTTCTTCCAGAATCAAGGATGTTGATGAAAAATACGCAGAATATAAGGATTCAATAGATGAAATGAACAAGAGAATAGAAGAGCTTAATTCTTCTATGGAACATGTTAGCCAGGAATTGGATGAAGCAGCAGAAGCACGTTTAGAACTTAGAGACCAAATAGATGAAATTGAAAGAATTGTTTCCAGAAGAGAAAGCCAATTAGAATCCTTAAATGATGAGTTCTCTGAAATTGAAAAAGTTGAGAACTGGATAAGAGAATACGCAAATGATTATGAAAATAAATTACAGAAGATGAAGGAATACTTAGAACAAAGTGGCAATGAATTACAGGAATTAAAGAAATCTTCCTCAGCCAAGCAAGTGAAAAAATACCTAAGAGAATTCGAGGATGCAATGGATAACTATGAAAAGGAATTACAGGGAATTTCTATAGATGAAGCTTCAATTGATGATAAAGTAAGAAGAGCAGAAGAACGATTAAAGGCCTTAATGGAAGAAAGCAGGGATGCAATGAGAAACATGCATGAAAAGATTGAAGACATTGAGCCTTTTGAGGATGTTTCTAAAAGAGCAGAAGGAAAAACCCAATTGGTTCTTAGGCAGATAGAAGAAAAAGGCATGGAAAGGGAAAAAATCAGAGACGAATTAAGGAAAGTTAAAAAAGGTAGACGGGATAAGACAAAAAAGAGCGTAAAACGCATCCATAAACCCGCTTCTAAGAAAAACGGAAAGAAAAAGAAGTAATCCTGGTTTTTATTATTTTTTTCTAGTTCTTGAATCATCCACTACTGCAAGCCAGGAATCTCCAATCTTAGTCAAGTAATTTCCAAAAGTCTTGCTCAAGCTTATTTTCATTGGCCTGAATTTCCTTTTGCTCTCAACAGATACAATTGTTTCTCTCTCAATCTTTATGAGTCCAACCCTTCTCAATCTAGGAAGAACCCGATTATAGAATGTAGCTTTAGAAATATTATTCGAAGATATGAATTCTGAAATATCCTTCCCTTCAATACGAATTTTCTCAGAAAGCATTTTCATGAATCCGAATGCAATGGAATAATACGTGGGCTGATATTTTTTGGAGAACACAAAATTTACAATCTCTTCAGTATTCCACAAGTTCCTGGTTGGGTTTTCCTCTCCATCCTGGAATGCCCTTAATTCCTCAGAATTATATGGGGGAAAATAAAGGGAAAGTGAAGAAGGAACTCCTCTGGAAGCAATTTGTTTACCCAAATATATCACCAAAGCCGGAAACAGCACTGTCTTGTTCCTCATTTATTTTTTTAATAATTTTTTCTTCAATTTCTTTGTTTGTTCTTTTTGCAAGCTCTCCTAATTTTTTCTCTAATTCCTTAAGGAGCTCATCCTCAGTCTTAACATATAAATAGCATTTATCCTTCTCCCCGTCTACGAAACTCCCTTCTTTTAGTTGGTATGATGCCCGTGCAAAGGAATATTTTCCGTATGGATCATCTGCAAGTATTTTATCTAAGTCTTTTTTCTTTGTATTTTCACATTCATATACTATTTCCATGGGTTCACCTTTAACAGTTCTTTGGTTTACTACTTCAATATATAATGCAATTATATAAAAACTTATTCTTCGAATGCTGAATATGAGCTCCGAAGTAGAGAAAATAACAAAAAATATAAAATCCCTTAAGATCCAGGGAGCAAGAAATATTGCAAAGGCTGCAATTAAGGCCCTACTTTTTCAGGTAAAAAACTCAAAGGCAAAGACCGTACGTGCGCTTTATTCTGAACTTTTAACTGTAAGTAATCAGCTCGCAAATGCAAGACCAACTGAACCGATGACCAGGAATCTAATAAGAGATGCGTGTAATTTTGCATTTTTTGAAATACGCTCCCAAAATGTAAATTCTGTTCCTGAATTAAAGAAGAAATTCCTTAAGCATATAGGGCAGGTTCTTCCTCAAATGGAAAGAAATGCTGAAAATTTATGGAGATGCGGTTCAAAACTAATTCAAAATGACCACGTAGTTATGACCCACTGCCATTCCTCAACAGTTACTGGAATTTTAAAGATGGCAAAGAGAAGCGGAAAGGATTTTGAAGTAATTGCCTGTGAAACAAGGCCAAGATTTCAGGGAAGAATAACTGCAACTGAACTTTCAAAGGCAGGTATAAAAACTACTCTAATCGTTGATTCTGCAATGAATTCATTCATGAGAAGAGCAGATCTTTGCATTGTTGGTGCAGATGCAGTAACTTCCACAGGAGATTTGATTAATAAAATTGGAACAAGCACTCTTGCTCATATTGCAAGACTGCACGATGTTTCTTTCTACTCTGCAGCTGAACTATATAAATTTGATTCACTTACTTTATACGGGAGCAGAGAAAAAATAGAAGAACGGGATTCCAAAGAGGTTTGGGAAAAACCTCCAAGAACAAAAAATCTCACAATACGAAATCCTGCATTTGATGCAACTGCTGCTAGATATATCAGTGCATACATTAGTGAAGCAGGCCTTGTTTCCCCACAAGGATTCCTTTCATTAGTTAATAAAAAATTAAAAGGTGTATAAATGCCAAAACCACAATCGTATGTTGAATCAGTAAAGAAAAAAGTAGATGTTTGGAAATATAAAGAATACAAATGTAATGTCAAGCCAATTAATGTTTACACTGGAAAAAGAATAATTGTCCTGAATAAAACACAGGCAATGAGCCATGATATTTACGTAGGTTATCGAACTATTGTGAAATATAATTCAAAAGAGCTTGCAGTACTTGTAGATGTTTCTGATGATTTAGTCCAGCATGGAGAAGTTGGAATTTATGAAGATCTTCTAGATGAACTTGGAATAAAATCCAGTGAGAAAGTAGAGATCATACACATGGATAGGCCTGATTCTATTACATATATAAGACAAAAAATGGATGGAAAGGTCCTTTCAAAAGAGGAAATTCAGGAAATCATCCAAGATTTAATGGATAATAAATTAAGTGAGGTTGAGCTTGCAGCCTGGGTTTCTGCAGTTTATATGAAAGGGCTCTCTGATGATGAGATTATTGCACTAACAAATAGTATAGTCAGTTCAGGAGAGCAACTGGACTTAGGAGTCAAGCCAGTATGTGATAAGCATTGCGTAGGCGGAGTTGCAGGAAACAGGACTACATTAATTCTTGTTCCAATAATTGCAGCAGCTGGTTTGTACATCCCAAAATCCTCTTCCCGTTCAATTACTTCTGCAGCAGGAACTGCAGATGTTATGGAACTTCTTGCTCCAGTAGATCTAGAAATGGATGAAGTGAAAAATATTGTTCTGAAATCAAAAGGCTGTATTGTCTGGGGAGGAGGACTCAATATTGCTTCTGCAGATGATCATTTGATAAGAATAAGAAATCCTCTCAAACTTGATCCTGAGGGTCTTTTGATTTCCAGTATTCTTGGAAAAAAACAGGCAGTTGGTGCAACCCATGTAATCGTAGATATTCCAATAGGCAGAGGAGCAAAAGTAGAGGATATGGACAAAGCAAATGCAATGGCCAAGCATTTCATAAAAATTGGTGAAGGGCTTGGAATGGACATGGAGGCATTAATTACTGATGGGGCAGAGCCAATTGGAAGGGGAGTAGGCGTTGCACTTGAGGCAAAGGATGCACTAGAGGTTCTGGAAGGAAAGGGACCAGATGACCTTAAGCACAAATCCTGCCTTCTTTCAGCTAAGCTTCTTGAACTCTCTGGAAAAGTTGGAATCGGAAAAGGATACGAAGTTGCTGAGAAATTAATCGAAAGTGGAAAGGCATTAAAGAAAATGAAAGAAATAATTGAACTACAGGGAGGGGATCCAAAAATCTCCTCAAAAAATATTCAATTTGGCCAGTATACATATGATTTTATTTCTTCTACAAGCGGACAAATTTACCACGTAGGTAGTAAAACAATATCCAAGATTGCAAGAATTGCTGGTGCGCCCATGGATAAGGGCGCAGGAATTTACCTGCATAAATCCAGGGGAGATTCAGTTAGAAAAGGAGAAAAATTATTCACTGTTTATGCATCAAGCGAAAGTAAATTAGGGTTTGCAATTAGGGCATTAAAAGATTTGGAGCCATTTGAAATGAGGAAAATAATCCTGGGTGTTATGGACTAGTATATACTTATTATATACCTTGCTTACTTTTGCATTTCGTATCTTAGACTATTGCCTTTCTAAGAAGAGCTCTCCAGTTCACTGCTTCAGTACCGCTCAATCTGGACTAGTAATTCTTAGGAATAATTCTTTTTAATCCATTTTTCTTTGGGTTAGTTGATTTCCTTTGTTTCCTATGATTTCCAGTTATTAGCTCAACCATTAAATCCACTTTTTTATCGCAAAGTCAGCAGAGAAACAACTCTTTTTAAAAGAGTTGAGTGAATCCAGAGAACAACTTTGCGAGATCTTACCGAATGGCTGTTTGAAGCAAGGGTGCTCTTCGGTAAGAGTGATTTTTATACTGAATCGTAATGCTCTACAGTTTCCATTACAGCCTGCATCCATTCTTCTCCAGCATTGTACTGAGTAGTGCATGGGTCATTTGATAAGAAATACGGAGAATCTATGGAATCATACCCTCTCCTAAATACTCTCATAAATTTATCTTTTTCAAGCATTGCAAACAGTTTCAGAAGTGGCTTGTCGTTTTCATTGCCTAATTCCTCTAATTTGTCCATCTCATCTAGTGAAACATAGCCCATAGACTGCGTTGCAAATGATCTAACTAACCATAATGCAGCATATGAAAATCCATCCACATCTTTTTCCGAATACTGGGTTTCCAGGAAATCTACTGCTGCCAGTGCTCTTTCATTAATTCCATTCTCATTCTGTCTGTTAAACAAGGTCAAATACAAGTTAAGTAATTGAAGGCCTCTCTGGCTTATTACTTGTGCTCCATTGCTTCCCTTTACAGGAACAATTACCCTAAAACGCATTGCTAGTGGCAAATATCTTACTCCATTCTCACTGGTTTCAACTAGCTTCAATAGCCGAGGGTGATCTCGCAATACTTCTGAGAGTAAAATTTCTTTTTTAGGAATCAATGCCTGATCAGCTATTGCCCTGTTTATTATATTTGTTACGCCTGCTCTTCTAAAAAGGCTGTTCATTGCCTCCTTTACTTCTGGAACATCCTCTGTTTTTTCTCTTTCTCTTACCATCAGCAACCTGATCGTAGTGTTATCGTCGTTTTTTAATTCACTAGCACTCAATTCTTCCATTGCCCTTTTTCTTATTCTTGTATATCTTGATGTGATATCTAAACAAAATTCAACCAATCCGGCGTATTTTCTGCTCACATACCTTATTCCATCTGCTTCCTCAATTGGAACAAATACTTCTGTTCCGTTTCGTTTATATACTATAATTCTTCCATTATCAATCGTAAGCTTTTCCAAAATATAATCCTCTTTACATAATTCTCCATGCAAGGTTGCGTGGGTAATTATTTTCTTCATCTTAAACCATCTAGAAAGCACTGCCAGCGCACTTGCAGTTATATATGTTCTGTTTCCTCTTGCATACTTTATTTCTATCCTATGCTTCTCCCCATTAATTGTGAACTCAAGTACCCCATCTTTTTGGTGCCTGTCCATGAATTGTTTTCCATGCTTGTTACTCAACCCAAACTCAGTTGCAATATCCTCTACGAATTTCATATCTGCAAGCAGTTCCTCTCTTTTCTTTTTTGCAGCAGCAACATCTTCCTTATTTACTCTTCTTTCTTTTCCATCCAAAATATATCTTATTGCAGTAATTGAACTGTCAGGAAGAGGATACTCAAAAACTTTCTTTTCAGGATCAGCATAAGATTTCATTGTGTTGGGTGCAACAGACAATTCCTTTGCAGCTTCTTTTTCTCCAATTAATTTTTCTTTTTTTTCTTCATGAATTCTAACTGCCTCACTGAAATCATTTTCATCAATCCATCTGTACGCATCATAATCACTGTAAATCCTAAATGTGTGTTCGTTTCCTAAATAATCCTTAACTTTGAAATATTTCTTTTCTTCCTTTTCAAGAACCAGATGCTCTAGTCCATCATCAGTTATCCCAAGTGCATCCTCTTCATACAGTCTAGTTATTCTTACTCGTTTTACAGGCAACTCAGATTCTGCTGCATCCTTCTCCTCTTTCATGCGCAGAATTTCTTCTAATTTTATAATCGCCCTTCCATCCTCCATAAATTCAGCAGGGGGTTTTCCACTGTCTATTTTTGATCTAATTGTTTCTGAATCCACATATCCAAGGATTTTTGCAGCCTCAACTGTAGTTACATATTCTTTTGGAACATCCAGTACTCCACCAGAATTCCATGACTCCACTCTTTGGTAA
Source organism: Microcaldota archaeon (assembly GCA_964473475.1). GTDB lineage: Archaea > Micrarchaeota > Micrarchaeia > Anstonellales > Bilamarchaeaceae > CAYYPF01. The sequence continues at coordinate 10,689 of CAYYPF010000011.1, forward strand.
TTCTTAGCAGCCCATTTTTTGAAGAGCTCATAATCCCCAGCTGTCATGTAATACAGTTTTTGTTTTCCTCTGCTTCCTGTTCCTTCCTTTAATTCTATGGAACTTAGTTTTTTTCCAATACTGATTTCCATTTCTCCTTCTCTTAAGTCAAACCACTGCCTAATAATGTCTGCACTAATTCCAGTGCCTTTGGCTATTTGTGAAAGAAGAACTATTCTCTCTCCTTCTTTTTCAATCCTATCTTTTAATTTAAGTGCGTCCTCTGCATCGAATCCATTTTCCCCTTTTCTTATTCGTACAATTTCTCCATCTACAAATACATGGACATACTCTCCATTTTTTACATTACACATAAATGTTGCGCGTGGAATTCCAACTATTTCTGCAAATTCCTTTTGATTTATTGATTCAGTAGTTAGGACTAGTAATTCTGGATGGTTTATCCTAAGCAATGTTGCATTTGCCCTATAGTCCCCTCCTTTTTTTAATGCACTTCTTATTATTCCAAGTACTCTGCTATCTTTTTCAGTTGCTAACATACTCTCGAGAATTGCTAATTTCACATCAACAAATGAATCTCCGTCCATGTTTGTAATGAATCTTTTTATTGCTTCAACCCTTTTTGGTACTTGTGGAGAATTCAGGTCCCTATAGAATACAACTAGTTCAACATGTGTAGCTGGTACATATATTTGTCCGTTAAGCCTATCCAACTGAAGAGCCAACTTCAATCCCTCCTGCTCAGAGAGGATTAGTCTTCTTCCTTCAATCCTAAATCGTTCAGCATCCTTTCTTGCACGAATTCTATAATCTGTAATTGGAATGTGAGTTCTTCCAGTAATATCCAACCATAGCTTAAGCGATTCAACTTCTTCTGAATAGAGAAATATCTTCTTATTCTTTCCATTTTTGAATTTTATTAAGTGTCTCTTTCCATTAAGAGTAAACTCAATAGTTCCCATTCGTTCCTTTAGGTGCTTAATTGCATTTTCAGTTAATCCTGTTCTCTGTTCGATTTCTTTATAAAATGCCACATGTGAGGAAATCTCCTTATTTCTTGTTTTTGCTTTTTCTACATCATTTTTGTTAAACCTATACCCGTTTCCATCAAAAAAACATCTTATTTTTTGCGTATTTCCATCAATTAGTTTGTAATTAATCATCCGCGTTCCTTTAGTATAATATCCAGAAAGCGTTGTTAGTGCAATATCCATCAATCGTGCTGTCTCTTCTTTACTCATATATTCTTCCTTTGCATTGGCAATTTCCACGAGTTCTTTAAACTCTTTTTCTCCAATCCAAAGTTCATTATCAATATCCTTATATACGGGGATTTTCCTGGTTGTTCCGCAGCTATCCCGTATCCTGGCATATCTTTTTTTTCCTTCTAGCTTCAATGAGCTGTAAAATGCCTCAGCACTGGAAAATCCAATTTCTTCATATTCTCCTTTTAGCTGTATACTTCCTTCTGGAGGCTTTAGTTCTTCCCTTTTTTTCTTAAATTCTTCAATATCTGTTTCTTTAGCTATCCAAATTCCTCTCAATTTTTTTCCAGGAATTGTTCCGCTTTTTAGTCTGGAATTTACATAATCAGTACTTTCCCCTAAAATATCAGCAGCCTCTGATGTAATAATGTATCCTTTAGGAATAATGCAATCAACTGTTCTTCCAAGATCTCTTTTTCCATCGTAATTTTTATCCAGCCATTTTCTAAATAATTCATAATGTTCTCTAATCATATATCTTGGAATTTTTCCGCCTTCTGGAGCAATTGCCCCCTGCCTCAATTCTATTGTATGTTCTTTTCCCTCAATCTTTATTTTCAATTTCCAATTTTTTTTCTTGAATATCTCAGTTAGTGCACCTGCACTTACTCCAGTTTCTGATGCGATTTCAGCTACTAATATAAGTCCGTATTCTTTTTCTAAGATTTTTCTTAAAAGTGAAACAGAATCTTCAAAAGAAAATTCCTTTGCCCCTCTTTTTCCTATTGTTACCTTAACTTCTGCACATTCTCCATCTAAAAACTTGTGCCGGTATATGCCTTTACTAGTTTTTAGCCCCACTACTTTTTCAGAGAAATCAATTAGTCTGCAGAAAATATCAGTATTAATTATCTGTTGCCCATTCCTGTTTGTAGTTGCACTCTCTTGAATATCCCTAATTCTTCTTGAAACTAATTCTTCTATAAATGAAATTCTTTCAGGTTCAGTTTTGAATTTTTTAAGCTCTGCTCCTCTATTGGCTTCCTGAGCGCACAATACAATTAATCTTCTTGTTTTTTTTGCCATTAGCTCACGTTATATTATACCCATGTATCTTTTCTTTTGGCTTTTCCATTGAATCTATCAAGAGTAATTCCCCTTCCTGCCTTTCCCGTCTACTTCTATCCTTTTCATAATTATCCACGCAACAATAGAATTAGTATAAATCTATGGTTAGAAATGCATAAAAAGGTTTAGTTATACTTAAAATAAGAAAAAGTATGATAAAATAATAAAAAAGAAAAATAAAAATAATAAAATTAGATTATTTGCTTTCTTTCCAGCCGCGATTATACATCATGAAGAACCTTCGGTTCTTATC
>CAYYPF010000011.1:13374-16498 GCA_964473475.1 Microcaldota archaeon
ACATGATATTACTATTGCAATTCCCAGATCATGAAGAACCTTCGGTTCTTATCTGACTATGCTCGCCATCCTCGCATAGTCATCGCATCCAGAACTCGTTCCTTTGCAATTTCCATTGCAGCTTCCCTTGCATATCCTCCTTCAGTTTTGGAAAGAACAAGCTTACAATTATTCAAAATCTTATTCTCAACAATTTTGAACATTTCCTTTTCAGTCATTCCTCTCCATTCACAATAGGAAGAAATTACCCCTCCAGCATTAACTAAGAAGTCAGGCAATACAAGTGCTTTTTCAGCTAGTTTTTTCTCAATCTCCACAGTCATTGGAATGTTTGCAGCCTCAACTACAATTTTAGCCTTTACATTTCCAACATTTGCTGCAGTAATTACATTTGGCCTTGCACCTGGAAGAAGCACATCCACATCTAATTCAAATAATTTACTTCCATCCAATTTTTCTCCATCTGAATATGCAGTAACTGTTCCTTGCTTTGATTTAGTTTCCATAAGTTTTTCATAATCCAATCCATTTTTGTTGTAAATTGTTCCCCTGGAATCTGAAACTGCAACTACTTTAGCTCCTTTTTCAGTTAAGAATTTCATTGTGAATGTTCCAACATTTCCAAATCCTTCAATTGCAACAGTTGCTCCATTCACATCAATTTTTTTGTGTGCTAGTCCTTCAAGTGTAGATAAATAAACTCCAAAACCAGTAGAACCCAACTCATGTGGCAATCCACCAACTGATGCTGGTTTTCCTGTGCATGCATCACTTCTTCCAATCTCATCTGCAATTATTGCCATTTCCCTTTCAGTTGTATTGATATCTGGCCCTCCAATATAATAATCTGGAACCAATACCTTAATTTTTCTTGCAAAAGCTCGCATAAATGCTTCCTTATTTACTTTTTTAGGGTCTCCCTTTATTCCTGATTTTGCTCCTCCAAAAGGTAAATCTGCAAGTGCATTTTTCCAAGTCATTGCACGGGCCAAACCTTTAACTTCATCAGTAGTAATATCCGGGACAAATCTGGTTCCTCCTTTTCCAGGACCTCGTGCTGTATTATCTACAACTACAACGCCCCACATGCCTGTTTTCTGATCATATACTTCCAATACTCGTTCTGGTCCAAATTCGTCTACGTTCATTTGATTCACCATAGTATTTTTCTATTATTTTTTATATAATTGAGTAAAGAACACTTTATTTAGGTCTGTTTAAAAAACTATTTGTTCTGAAAAAAAAGAAAAAAAGAAGCCCAAAATTATCTGAGCTTTGATGTAACCTTTGATACTCCGCCTTCACCTGCAAGATCATATATTGCCTTTAATGCAACTATGAATGCTGCTGGTGCAACGAATACCTGGATTGCGTTAATAACAGTAGTAACCATGGTCATTGCATTTGCACCTACGATTAAAACTAATGGCCCTAATGCTGATGAGGAAACCATTAATGCAACTGCTGCAACCAAGAAAGATACAACTTCCTTATCCTTTACATTGGCTATTCCAACTATGAGCCCTAATACTACAAGCAAGGCATACCAGATCGCATCTGTAAATTGTGCTACACCGATTAAAAGTGCAATCACAATACCTGCAAGGAACAAATATGGTCCCCATTTTTCTAAACCCATTGATGATCACCGGATTCTACAACGAAGTTAATCTTTTTAAATTTTCTGGATATCATTCACGTCCATAAACGAAGGACAAGCTAAGGTATTTATATCTTTTCGTAAAACTACTCTTATGGTTTCAGAAGAACTAGAAGTAGACCGAAAATTACCTATCCTTCGAAAATCCAGATATTCAACTGGAATTTCAAACTTAGATATTTTACTCGAAGGAGGATACCTTAAAGGAGCATTAGTATTGCTCGTTGGTCCAACAGGAATGGAAAAAAATGCATTTTCCTTTCACTTTGTAGATTCAGCATTAAAAAGTGGAGAATTAGTATTATACATCACTACTGATACAAATCACGAAGAAATATTAAAAAAAGCAGATTCTTTAGAATTTAGTTTTAGGAGTGCGTTTGAAAAGAACGAACTTATTTTTCTAGATTGCTACTCCTCAACTCTTGGAGCTTCTTTAGACAATAAGGAAAGTTCAAAAAATATAATCACTGTTCCCGGTCCCTCAGCACTTAATGACCTTTCACTTGCAATTCGTTCTGTACTTGAACAGAATCCAAATAAACCTTTGAGAGTTGTATTCCATACACTCTCTTCTTTAGTTCTCTATAATCCAGAAGACACAGTAATTAAATTTATTCAGTTTGTAGGCGGTCGATTAAAACAAGCAAATGCATCCACTCTTTTTTTGGTTGAAGAAGGAATGCATAATAAGCAACTGCTTGCTTCCTTGGAGCATTTAATGGATGAGATATATCGTCTTAAAGATGGGGATACTCTTAGAATTGAGGGAACAAATATTCCTTCAGAAATTCCATTAAAACTTGGAAAAGCAGGTATAGAATTAGTTTGAGGTTTTTTTATGGTAGAAACAATTTTAGAAGAAATGAAAAATGCTGGTTTTAAATCTGCAGTTATTAAAAAAGATGGCCACATATTCAAAACGAATTTCCAGTTTGATGATCCATTGCCTTCAGTTTTTTCTTCTCTAGTAAATGTATGCGACGCATTAATGGCTCAGGCAAATGATTCTGGAATAGAATATGAAATGGCAATTGGAGAAGAACTCTTATTCGTTATTCCACTTAAGGACTATTATATGGTTACAGTTACAGATTCTAAGGAGAAAAAGAAAGATATCCGGGAATTCTCTAAGAAAATTAATGAGAAACTCTAGTTACTTCAAGAATTTTTTTACATTTTGTAAAGTTGGCTTTACAATCCGCTTACATTTTGTTAAATTGACTTTACAAACAGCTGAATTTCGTTTAAAAAATAGAAATAAAATAGAAAAATAAATAAAATAAAGAAGAAAGAAAACGATTATAGAATATCCTGATAAATTTTAAGCAGTTTTTTAAATTTTATCCTTCTAAGTTCAATCTACATTGTTAAACTTAGATATACTGGTTGAATTCTACAGATTTGGCAATAGGTGAAAATAAAATGAAAATCGCGGATTTGAAAGAAGGATCTACTGATGTT
>CAYYPF010000012.1:0-14497 GCA_964473475.1 Microcaldota archaeon
TTTAAACAGTTCCTGAAGAAATTAGTATGGCACGTACTAATGGCCTCCTGAGTCTTAAACGATGAAGGTAATCTTGAAGTTTAGAAAACTTCTAGAACTTGTGGCAACAGCTACATGTGGTTGAACAGTACGTGTCATTGAATCATAAAAAAACAGCTCAATTAGAAATTATATTATTTTGGTTTATAGTAGCCCCATTTCTTCAATGCTTGAGCTAATTCTATGTGTTTTTTTGAATATTCTGAAAGAGAAGTGCCTTCTAAGGTTGCTTCAACTGCCTGCATTGTTGCTTTTGCTCCAGCCCGAGTACCTTTAGGGTGGCCATGGATTCCTCCGCTTACAAGTAAGGTAAAATCTTTTCCAAATAAGTGCATAACCTCTGGAACTAAACCTGGATGAAGTCCTCCTGAGGAAACAGGCATTGTGGATTTAGTTGAACCCCAGTCCTGGGAAAGGAATTTATTCTTCTTTTCTTTAATTGAATGATTTCTAAGCATATCTGCAATACTGGAAACTTCTTCTCTTGAACCAACTAGTTTGCCAACTGCTGTTCCTACATGGATTTCATCCATTCCAAGCATACGCATTAATTTTGCAAGAAAGTACATGGTTATTCCGTGCTTGGGATTTCTATCAAAGGAAGCATGCATAGCTCTATGAGCATGGATTGCAAGGCCTAAGTCAGCACATTCTTCTCTTAGGGTTTGAACTGCAGAAGTTCCAACAGTAACTACATCAATCATGCAAAATTCCCATCCACTACTATAAAGCATTTTTGCCCGCTTAATCATTTCTTTAGTTTCTCCGGTTATGTTAATGAGTGCATCCTTCTTCTCTCCAGTTATGTGTTCTGCCTTATCTCTTAATCTAGTCATGCATTTGACCCTATCTTCAAATTTATTGAAGAAAGTAGAAGTTAAATTTTCATCATCTTTTACCAGATCAAATCCACCCATCCAGGTTTCAAAGGCAATTTCTGCATGCTCTTTGGAGCTGAAACCAACTTTTGGTTTTGGAACAGCTCCAGTTACTGGTCGTTTATAGACTTTTAATTTTGAACGAATCCCTTCTACTCCATACTTAGGGCCTTTAAAAGATTTTAAATAAGAAAGAGGAAGGGAAACATCAACTAATCTTAGGTTTCTTAGGGCTTTCATTCCAAAAATATTTCCTGCAATTCCACTTAGGAGCTGAGGAGCATTTCCTAGTTCCCATAATTCAAGTGGATAGGAGATCTTTGCAAAATTTCCACTTACTTCGAATCCAGTTGCCATTAGTTTCTGCATTCTTGGAGGCATTTTAAAAAGAGTGGTCCAGGTTCCAGTAGAGCTTTCAGAAGCAATTCTTCCAATTGCTTCATTCTTACTTATTCCTTTTTCTGGTTCAAAATAAAATAAAGCAACTAAATCATTCTTTGAAGGTTTGTACTCTAAATCTATGAATTGGTCGTACCAGTCTATCTTAGCCATAGTAGAAGTACTTTATTAAGATTTAAAAAATACTTGGAAAAAGAAAAGATAGGCTGACGCGAAGCGTCCAAAGCAACATCCCAAAGAAGTACCTAATAATAGTTGCGGCTGAGCGTGCCTTAGTTAATTCGCAACACGCTCGAAAAGAAAAAAAAGACTATTCAAAGAAGCTCTTCAACCAGTTTAATAGGTTCTCGAATGCTTTTTCAGAACATGCAGATGAAGTAGGGCATACCTTGTCATTATAGCCATCTGTACAAATCTTAACTGTACAGCCGCCCTCATCTGTATACTCCTTGCATTCTACACTTTCTGTTTCTGTGGATTCAGGGCACTCTTTTGCAGTGTATCCATCTGTGCAAGTCTTTATAGTGCATCCATCAACTGTTTCAGTTGAACAGGTTGTAGGAGTATCGCAGCTATTATATTCATAGCCATTTGTACAAACTTTTACCTCACAACTATTCTCATCAGTATATACTTTACATTCAATTTCTGTTGGAACGGTAGTGGATGTTTCTGCGCAGTATTTTGCTTTGTATCCATCTGTACATTCTTTTATTGTACAGCCCCCCTCTTCGTAAGTTTTACAATCAACAGTGGCTGCAGGGCAATAGGTTGAAAATGCACCATCAGTGCAGGTCTTTACTTCACAACCCTTTTCATCTGTGTATGCCTTGCATTCAACTGTTGGCTGTACTGGACAGGTAGTTTGTTGATAACCATCTGTACATGCTTTTACAGTACAGCCTTTTTCATCTGTATATTCCTTACATTCAACCCTACAAACCTCTTGGGAATTGCAGGAATTGTAGTAGTAGCCATCATCGCACCAAATAGAAACACAGCCAGAATCATCTACTGATTTCTGGCAGGAGGTAATTGAAGTTTTTTCAATGCATTTTATTTTTTTGCAGTTGTTTTCATCTGGGTAGGTATCATAACTCATGCCTTTTTTCTCACATACTGCTATTTCGTTTTCAAGAGCAGGTGTATCTGGACAGAGTTTTTGTGTTTCAATACAACTTACAATTGTACAGCCATTTGCATCCTGCGAATAGCTGTAATCAAATCCATATTCTTTACATTTTACTGCTTGGGATTCTAGATCACTTGATTGGGTACATGTTGAGGTAACTAAAGACTTACATGCAACTTGCTTGCATTGGAACTGATCATAATAGAAATAATAATCTAATTTTCCTTCTTTACATTTCGCTATATCCTTGTATAGCAAATCTTCTGAGGGGCAAGTTGAAGTAGTTGTAGTCGGAGAAACATAAATTTGTAGATCTGATGCTAAGAAACTTTTGCATCCAACTCTCTTACATTGATCACTGTCATAGTAATAGAATATATCTGAATTACCTGCTTCCTTGCATTTTTCAACTATTGAATCAAGTTCCTCCTCACTAGGACAAACTACTGAAGGAGTAGTTGGGGTTGGTTGTGTTGAAGTTGATTCTTGTTTTGTACATTCAATTTGCTTGCATTGGTTGACATCATAATAGGTGTAATAGCCATAGCCACTCTCTTTGCATTTAGCAATAACTTGGTAAAGATTATCTTCTGAAGGACAAGAGGAGTAGGTATTAGTTGTAGTGGTGCTCTGGATACATTGAACAAAGGCACAGCCGGTTTTTTCATCTTTTATGTATTGGTAATCCATTCCTTGTCCTTTACATTCTAAGATATTTTTCTCAAGCTCCTCATTTGTTAGGCACGTGGAAGTTGAAGTTGTTCCGCTTCCAGTATTACTAGTTGTAGTTACTTCGATTGCTGCACACTCATAGCTTATACAGCCATTTGAATCCTTAACCTCTTTGTAAGAATAGCCAGCTTCCTTGCATTTTTGTATTTGTGCTGAATTATCCGGGCAGTTCTGAGTACTTGCCCCATTTCCAGAACTTGCTGCTGCATCATTATTTGTTGCAGATTGGGCGAAAATCAATATTCCAAGAATTAAAATAAGAAAAATTTCCTTTTTCATTTATATCACAAAAAGATAAAGGAAAATAAAAATAAAAAGGTTTGAATTGGAAAATTGATTAGTATTCTTCAGATTTTATTTGGTAGAAAGATTGCGCATGATCACAGGAAGGACATTTTAGAGGAGCTTGCTTTCCAAAATGTACGTAACCGCATTCTTTACAAGTCCAAAAAACTTCTTTATCCTTTTTGAATAGAGTTCCATCTTCCAGTTGTTTCAAGAGTTTGGTGTACCTTTCTTCGTGGTGTTTTTCTGCAATTGCAATTGATTTTAGACGAGTTGAAATATCTGGGAATCCTTCCTTCTCTGCAATTGATGCAAAACCAGGATACATGATTGTGTGTTCATAGTTCTCTCCAGAGATTGCTGCCTTAAGATTTTCAGCTGTTGTTCCGAGGGTTGTTGGAACTGAAGCTTCTATTTTTATTTCCGATAAATCTTCTTTAGATTTTTTCTTTAATTCATTAATTAATTTTAAGAGCCAACTTGCATGTTCCTTTTCCTGTTCAGCAGTTAAAAGAAAAACATCCCCTATTTGCTCATAACCTTCTTTTCTTGCGATTTTGGAATAGAAAGTATATCTATTCCTTGCTTGGCTTTCTCCAACAAAAGCTTTTGCGAGATTTTCAATTGTTCCTTGCATTTGATCACCTTATTTGCTCTTCCATAAACCATGAAGATTACAATATTCGCGAGCTGAGATTAGTTTTCCGCTTACTTTGAATTCTGCTTCTGGAGCTTCTCCAGGCTTAAGGTATTTTCTATAGAGTACTCCATCTGCAATTAGTTCTATAAATTCAATGTAATGTTTCTCTTCCATTGGATGAGGAATTGAACCGACTTTTACCTTTATCCCTTCACTGGTCTTTTCAAGTACTGGGATATGCTTCTCATTTCCTATATCTTCAGTTTTTTCTTTTAGAAGTTCCATTGGTTTTCCACAGCAAACAAGAGTTCCAGCACTTACATGGACTACTTCGACTATATTCCCACAAACATTGCATTTGTAAATTTGATTTAGTTCGACCATAAAAACACCATTAAGTTTGCTTCAGAAAAATATAATAACTAACCCTGTTTTAATGTTTTATGCTTAGTGGATTAGTTAAAGAAATTGAGAAACTAAAAAAGAAGATTGGAAAAGTAGTGGATAAAAGAATTGGGGAGTTTAAGGAATTTAAGGAAAACGGAGATTGGTTTTCTGAGTTATGTTTCTGTATTTTAACTGCAAATTCTAGTGCTGAAAGCGGAATTAAGGTTCAAAAGGAAATGGAAAAAATAAATGGATTTGAAACTCTTAAGGAGAAGGAACTGAGTAAAAAACTAAGAGGACTTGGTTATAGATTTTATAATCTAAGAGCAAAATATATTGTTGAAGCAAGAAAGCATAGAGAAAATTTATTATGGGCAAAAAAAGAAGCTGAGAATGAGTTTGAATTAAGGGAATGGTTAGTGGATAATGTAAAGGGAATTGGGTATAAGGAAGCAAGCCATTTCTTAAGGAATGTTGGGTATGAGGAGGTTGCGATTATAGACAGGCATATTCTGAATGTGCTTATTGAGTATAAAATTATTAAGAGACCTAAAAAATTAGATAGGAAAACTTATTTTGAAATTGAGGGAATTTTAAGGAAGATTGCAAAAGAATGTGAACTTACACTTGCTGAATTGGATTTGTATTTATGGTTTATGAAGACCGGGAAAATACTGAAATAATTATTTTCGCTCAAAAAATGCACAGATAACAATTGTTGGGTCTGGTTCTCCGGAACTAAATGTTTTTGAGTCAACAAACCTAAAACCTGGTAAAATTCTGGGCTGCAGGTCTTTGTGGGTATATACTGGATTGTCTAATACTGGTCTAACTAGTTCTATTGAAAGTTCCAGCATTTCCCTCCTTGCTTCTGCGTGGATTAGAAGTTGTTTCTCAGAAAACATGGTTTGGTATTGTGAAGTTCCAAGAAGTGCTGCAATATTGAGAGCATTCGTAAAGCAGTCTCCATTCTGAGAGGTTAAAAGTTTTATTTTTGCCTTCAGTTCTTCAGGAATTAGGTCAAATAATGAAGGGGAATTATACCCGAAAATTTCATTTGCTCTGGATTCTAATCTCCGCGCAATTGGAAGCCAAAAAGGCATTGGGAGTTCTTTTGCCTGTTCAAGTGCATAGGATACTGCAGCTAGAAGTGGACGCGCTTTTTGTAGATCCCGGATTATGCTTGAATCTGCACAATGGCAGATCCAAACCAGTACATCATTTGGAGATAAGACCCTTGCAAGATTTTCAGTTGAACAAACAGAATCAGTATATTCTAAAGAAAGAGGAGCAATAATGCGGAGTGGTTCAGAACCGAACTTTGAACGGATAAGTGGAATAGATTCCTCCATATCTCCCTGAATAGTTGGAACAAAAACATCTTTTGGAACAGCAAGGTCAATATTTAGGAGTGTCCTTCCGCGATTCCTTAATAGGTAGCCAAGATAACCCCTGCCTCCTCCAAGCAGCACTACCTGTGCACCTGCAGGAATGCGCATGTCTAAATAACTAACCAATGCGCCAAATTTATCAAATGGGAAGACAGAATTGTTCCTTCTGGATAGAACCCATGCCCACCCCTCTTTAGCTTTAGGGCTCTGTCTAAGTGAATTTATATGTTAAATGATACACGGATAACCTTAAAAAACCAATGTTTAATAAAATAGTTAGTGAAAAAAAGGAAGTAATTTGACCAGGGTATACTCAAGGCATATTTTTGGAGACTAGCTAATACTAAACCTAAGTATTGCTGCAATTCCAGAAAAGGATTTTAGTTTAATTCCAGGTTCTGTTTCTTTTGAGAAAATTATTAACTCAGCCCTAAGTTTTTCTGCTTGTTCAGCAAGGGATTGGACTTTTTTATCACTTCTAAGAAGTTCATCAAGAATAAGTAGTTTGGAAACAGCACTGGAGGAAATTGCAAGTTCAACTGCTTCTGTTCCATAAGCAACTAAACCAGTATTTTTATTTAACTCTCTAATGAAATCTTCAATTAGTTTCTCTTCTTTCTCTAAGCGTTGCTCTCCAGCTATTTTTTCAATTACTCCTCGTTTCATTAGTTCGTTTACTCCAGTTCGTTCTGCATAGGAGCAGGTTTCAAATACAATATTCTTTAGAAAAGTTGGATTTTTCTGAGAAATAAATTTCTTGAAATTATCCTTGGCAAATCCTGGACCAGCAATTATTATTTTGTTCGTATGTTTTTCAATATACGCAAGAATATTCCCAAAATACTGGAGCATCTTCTCATCATAATCATCGGATTTTTTACTTCCAGAATTGGAAAATTCTGGCCCATATTCAATTCCATAACCTCTAAGTGTAGCTGTAATTGCCTTTTCATCATCCAGGACTAGAATAAACACAAGAGGACGTTTGGATTCTTTTTCTGCATCTTTTAATTGCTTAATATGGAAGGATTTCCATTCTTTCTGGATTTCTATCTTATCCTGGAGGGTAACTTCAATTGTATGGTAACGGCCTAGTTGGACAAAATCTTCTGGATGGCCTGAAAGGATCTTTCCCCTAAGGCGTAAGCGGTTTACACTCTTATCAAATTCTGAATCCTCTAAGCCTAGAGTAATGAATACTGGCTTGCGTTCCTCTTTATCCCCAAATTTAACTACTCTAAAAGTAGAAGAGGAAATCTTATCTCCATTTTCTAGAATATTTGAAAGGTGCCAAAGATCTTCCAGAGTTTCAACTACTACTTTGGCAATACCTAGTTTCTGATTAATTGTTAGAATTTTCATTGAAGAATTTACTAAGATAAGCTATTTAACTATATTTGGTTATATTGAACAATATGAAGAAACTGATTCTTCTTCTAATTCTCATTACACTTGGATTTAGTGTAACTGTTGAAAGACCTTGGAATTATGAAAAATGGGAAAAGGAAAATCCTTCTATAATTAATTCTATGGGTTTAGGATTATGGAATACTTGGTTATTTCAGTACTCATTAGATCAAATGAATATTAGTAAAATGGATTATACTGGAAATGATAAAATAGACGAACTAATGAGTAAAATGAAGGAATCTTATTCAGAAGCACAGCTGAAAAATGATCAGTGCACAATGAGTCAGATAATGTGGCCGAACAAATGCCTCTCCCTATTGAATATAATGGATATTTGGAATACAATGAGCGGCTATTTTGCTTGTTTTGATTATGGGGAGCCCTGGAAAAAAACCATGAATTATGCAATGGATATTGTTGAGAAAAGCCAGGAAAATGTTGAGGATAAAATAGATGAATTTGAAAAAAATTATGAAAGTTTAGAAGAGAGCGGAGTTTGTGATGAGGATTACACTCGAGAAGTTGAGATTTGCATAAGGGCTCAAAATGCATTGGAAAATTACAATGGAGAATTTGTTTATGGAGAGGAAAGTGTATTTTATGAGGTATATCGCAATTTCAAGAATCTGAGCCATATTTCGAGTTATTTGCCAGATATGAAACCTTTTGGGGGGTATATGGGTTCTGTTTGGGGAGAAAACAGTGCACTGATTCAGATAGAAGAAATAAAAGAGGAAATAAACGAAGCACTAGCTCAAGAAGATAACTATGTTGAAAAAATTATTGATGAAAGTAAAGATAGTTTAGAGAAAAGAGAAGGGGAATTTAAATTACTTGAAAAACAAAAACTGGAAAAAATAATTAGCGGAGCAGAGATGGATGAATATTTAGGAGAAGAAATTATTTCTATAAAAGAGGAATTTGAGAGTATAGAAATAGAATTGGAAGAGTCTAAAGAATTAGTTGAAGATGCAACGAAAGCCTACAAACAAAAGGGGGATGGATATCTCAAGGAAAGCATAACTTTAGCCAGTGGGTGTGTTGATTCATTAGAAGAATTAAGCATTAGAATGCAAATTGTAGAAGAGGAAGCAACAGGAATTGTTGAAAGTAAAGAGAAAAAAGTAACTAAAGAAATTAGTGAATTTGAAAAGGAAATCAAGGGAATTATTTTAAGTACTGAAACAGAAGAACTGTATAAAACTGCAAAGGAGTATTATAATGATGGGGAAGAAGAGGAAAATTTAGGAGAAAAATATGAAGATTATTATAATTCTATGAAGTATATTACATTAGCAGGGGCTTCTTTCAAAAAAGAAGAGGGAGAAACTGAATTGGAATTTTTAACCTTGGTTGAGGAGGTAAAAAAAATATTAAAAGGAGCAAAACAAGATGGATTAGAAGTTGGATATGAAGAAATTGAGTTTGAATATTTGAAAAAACACAAGAGTTTGGAATTTTATGACGAGTTGGAAGGATTAAAGGAAAACATAATTGAAAAAAGCAAAATTAGATTTGGGTATTTGGAAGGAAAAATAAAAGGAATAGAAGAACTTGCTCAAATTGCAGGGGGAGAATTAGATTATTTACTCATAGGTTTTTATAAGATGAAGAATGAAATTTTTGGGTATAATGAAATAGATTATGAAAGGGGAATTGGAAAACTAAAGAATTTTGAGAATGAGTATTTTGAAATTAATGGAAAAATAGAGGAAATACTGGAAAAAATAATGGAGAAAAAAGTTGAGAGTAAAATAGAAACCAGTGTCGGGGTTGGGTATGTTGATCAGGAAAGCATAGTAAGGGATGAGATTATTGTAGATAATAAAGCAAATTATAATTTTGAAGAATTAGAGGTTGAATTAGCTCTTCCTTTTGAGAGGATAATTTATTTAGAAAATATTGTATATGGAGAGAAAAATATTGAAGATATTTTGGTTAATGGGAAAAAAATAAGATTATATTTGAAAAATATTTTACAAGAAAGAGAATATTTTTTTGTTATTGAAAAGGAAGAAGAGGTTGTGAGAACAACTGATTTTGAAAGAAAAACAAGGGGAAGTGTGGATGGGAGTGCTGAAATTACTGAGGTATACACTATATTCAGTGATTATGAGTTAGGCTCATTGGCAGTGCCTGGGTGTTTGGGAAAAGTAAACTCAAATGAGTTGGATGGGAAAGAGATTGAAAGTGGAATAATTAGGAAAAATATAAAGAGTGGAAAGCATATTATAGAGAGTAAATGCACATTGGAAGAGGCTTTTGAATATAATAAAACAAATGTGATTGTAAGCTCAGTTGGAACTAAAAACCAAGTCAGTTATGAGATCACGATTGTTCCTAAGATTGATTTGGATTCAGCTACACTTTTGTTAGGGGATGGATTGAACGAGGAAGTTGAGGAGCTAAAGGTTGTTTCATATACCTCTGAGAGTATCAAAAATAAACAATTTTTCAAGAACGGAGGATACTCTTTTGAGATTGAAGGTTTGGAGGAAGGAATGGATGCGATTGTAAAGGTAAGTTATTTGGTGGATAATTCCAGTGCATATTTGGATGGAGAAATTGGGAAGATTGAAAAATTAGAATTAAATGAGCAAGAACTGGGATTATTGAATGAGGTTAAAGAGAAAAAAAATGAAAATAAAATGAATGAAGCAATTAGTGTGATGAAAGAACTGGAAAACAGTATTGAAAGCAAGCAGAATAGCGAGTATAAGTTACAGAAAAAATATGATGAATTAGCTGAAAGTATAACTGGGGAACTGGAGGAAATTGGGGAAGTAATTGAAGGACTGGAAGGAATGGATGATTCCTTTGTGTATAAATTAGAGAATAGATATGAAGAATTAGGGGAAATTTTAGAAGAGAACGAGAGTATTTCTAAGAAAATTAGCGAGTTGGAAGGGGTGGATCAGAAGTGGTTGGAAAAGGAGAGTAAGAATTTTGTAAAGGAGGCATATAAAAAATATACTGGAATTAAGGGGGAATTTATTGAAAAAGGAATTGATGGGTATGAAGCACAATTTAAGGATTTTGAGGAACTATTGGTTGAGTTTGAAGTAAAAAAAGATTTGAAAAAAGTAAAGGAAATTTTAGAAGGATTAAATTCATTGGAAGATTCATTTAATCAGGAAAGCATAAGTGTTGAGGGGGAATATAGTATATATAAGGAAGAATATGATTCAATAGTTGCTGGAATAAAGGGTAAATTGGAAAAATATTCTAAACAGCTTACACAAGCAAAAGGAACTTCTTATGAGTATCTATTCAATTATAGTAAGAGTGGAGTGAATAGTGAAATCAGCAAGGTTGGGAAAACAATTGAAGGGAGAGAAACAACAGGAGAAATTGAAAATGGAATTGGAGAATTAAGTGGAATAAAGGAAAATATTGAAGAAACACTGGATTATCTGGAAAAAGAAAGCAAGCGAAGGGTTGGAAATTTAGAAGTTTATGTTGAGGAGGTTCCAAAGGAGAAACAAAAGGAGATTATAGAATCAATTGATGAATTGAAACAGCTGGTAAGTGAAGGAGAGTATTTGGCAGCATTAAAAGGAAGCGAAATAGTAATGGAGGAAATTTCCGGGAGCAAAAAGAACGAGGATAATTTACTTCTAATTGGAATTGCGGCCCTGGTAGTTATGAGTTTGGTTGGGGTTGTGTTGTTTAGGGAAAGAATAGGAATAAAAAGAGAAACTGCTAAAGAACATAAGAAACTAAAACGCGTAGAGTAGGAGTTATATGGATCCAAAAAATAAACTTCTTTGTAGGGGAATTGTTCTTCCTGAAGGTAATGGTGAAAAAGTAGGACGTTTAACAACTTGTCGTGTAAGTGAAAATGCATTTGGTTTTATGAATCCAAAAATTGAAACAGCACGAGCGTTTACCTTACGAGGTAGTAAAGCAGTCAAACTAGCAGTTAATTTGCAGTCTGAAGGTACATTTTGGGTTCATGAAGGTAGAAAACACGGGGTTCTTCGTTTTGATATTGGAAATGCGAATGCTAATAGAGAAATGGGTGTACCTAATACAGTCAAACAAGTACTGCATACCACAATAGATAACAAACCAGTTTCATATACTGAATCCCAAGGTATACCGACACTTAGGGAGTCAGTTGCTGGGGCATTTGGGGTCCCTATAGATGATGTTTTTATTGTTAATGGAGTTACACATGCATTAGAACTCACTTCCTTATTTTTCTCAAATACTGGAGGACATGTGGTGCTAACAAAACCAGTTTACCCTCCATGGGCAGGAATCCTATTGCTTCATGGTGTATATGTTAAGATGGCATCAAGAAAGAAAACAGGACATGGTAAACCAGATCTGGAGTCAATTAAAATAGAAAGTGCGGGTAATTGTTGTGGTGTAGTACTAATTAGTGCTGATAATCCAACAGGTTTGTTTCTTGATATACGAACAGTTGAAGGCGTAGCAAGGCTCTTACAAAACCAGATGGTTGAAACTAACCAAATAAAATTCTTAATAATCGATGACATATACCTTGATCAGATACCAAGGGAAAAAAGAATAGATTATTTTGCAGTTTCAGATGCCTATGGCGTACCATTAATTTATATGGGCGGGGCGGATAAGTCAATTGGAACTGGTTTTCATGGAGGCCATATGATAGTCCATGTTCCTGAAATTTTAGGAGGAGCACGTGAAAAAATACTTGATAGTGTGAATATTATTTTTGCAATGTTTTTGGGTGCGAACACATTAACACAACACGCGATGGCAACTTATTTTGATGAGTATGAGAAGGTGCGACCGGAAATGGATGTTAATTTTGGTAAATTCCAGAACTGGAGTAATATGTTTAGAAAAAGTGTTGAGGAAGTAGGATTAGGTTATTATTTTGGAGCTCCAGACCTTCCACTTTATCATTTTCTTGAATTACCCCCGCATATACATAGTGAAGATTTCGCATATGAATTAGTACGACAACATGGAATAGCTGTTACCCCTGGTGCACCATTTGGGGTTGATGGTGGAATTCGTATTGCAATGATGCGGGATCCGATGGCTCCTGTTCCGATAGCCACGATAATTAAAACTTTAATTCAAGAATGGAAATAGTATCAACAAGGTTTGGCAATAATTAAGTTATCTCGCCCAAGTTTTATTTTTTCGTTTATTTTTAGTTTGGGTTTTAGACCATCAAAAAGAGGAAGTGTGTTTTTATTTCCGAGAATTCTGGGAGAGATAAATAGGTAGAATTTGTTTACTAGTTTAGATTTAATGAATTCTTTGTGGGTTTTAGCTCCACCCTCAACTAGAATAGATGTGATGTTTTGTTTTCCTAAGGTTTTTAGAAGGGAGTGAAGATTGATTTTTCTCTTGAATGTAATAAAAGAGATTCCTTTTCTTTCTAGTTGTTTTCTCTTGGTTTTGTCTGCTCTGTTCAATGTAACTATAGTTACATTCGCATCTTCCGGAAGTGTACTGACACTTCTGGAGCTTGCGAACTTGTTCGTATGATGGAGCACCTTAGCACTTAATGGGATTTTTAATTCTGGATCCAAAATAATTCTTTTTGGGTTTCTTCCATCTGGAAGTGTATTGACACTTCTGGAGCTTGCGAACTTGTTCGTATGCTTTTTTATCCTCGAAGTAAGTTGAGGATTATCAACTAGAACTGTGTTTATTCCAACTAAGATTGCTTCGTACTTTGAACGGAGTTTGTGAGTGAACGCATCTGCCTCACTTCCAGTAATCTTGGTTCTTTTCCCAATGAATCCAATCTTCTTGTCTTTGCTTGTTGCAACCTTGATTGCTACAAAGGGTAAATTGGTTTTTGAATAGTGAAAGAAAATTTCATTTAATTCTCTGGATTCTTTTTCTAAGAGCCCAACTTCTACTTTCACTCCTTTTTTTCTAAGAATTTCTATTCCATTTACCTTCTTAGTTGGATCTTCTACTGAACAAATTACTTTTTTTATTCCATATTTTAGGATTGCGTCTGTACATGGGGGGGTTTTTCCATAATGAGAACAGGGTTCTAATGTAACGTAAAGTGTTGATCCTTTGATTCTTGATTTGTCTCTAACGGAATTTATTGCTTCTACCTCAGCATGAGGAAGGCCGGCTCTTTTATGAAAACCCTTTCCAATTATTTGTTTTTCTAGACCCGAGACTCGAGACTCTGAACACGTGACACTAGACCTCCTAGACCCAATACCACAACAGTAATGTTTATTGACCAAGTATTGCCGAGCAAAGCCTCCAGGACCAACCAATACTGCTCCAACATAAGGATTTGGAGAAGGATTGCCTAGCTTAGCAAGCTCAAGAGCAATAGACATAAAATATTTGTCTTGTTTATGCATAACTGTGATTTAGATGGAAAAATTATATATGCTTCTGTATCCAATGAGGGTTGTATTAATTGGTTGTGGAACTAAGGAAAAGCCAAATGTAATGGCAGCTTCCTGGTGTTTTCCCTTGTCTTTTGAGCCTTCGTTACTTGGGGTTTCTATCTCTAAAAAAAGATTTAGCCACGAGCTAATTTCTAAGAACAAGGAATTTACAGTAAATATTCCTTCTTTTGAGCTCAAAAATACAATTGAACTTTGTGGGAGTAGAAGTGGGAGGACAACTGATAAATTCAAAATAGGGAAAATTACCCCTGAATTTGGAAAACTAGGGGCTCCGATGGTTAAGGAATGTAATGCAAGTATCGAATGTAGGGTAGTTAAGGAAGAGGAAATTGGGGATCATGTGTTGTTTGTTGGAGACGCTGTTAATATTGTAACAAGAAAACAAAAAAAAGGAATATACCAAACTAAGAAGGGTTTTATTGAAGTTTAGCAAACTTAAGGGCAATATAGATAAAATAATTATCTTTTTTTGCAGTCATTGTGAGACCCTGCACTTCTGCTATTAAAGTTCCTCAACGTATTTTGTCTGGGCTTTGTAGACCTCAATTTGAGGCTTGAAACAGAGGAAAAAATTATCAATAACACTCTCGTATTCTTGGGGTATAACCATAACAGATCTGGTCTTCCAAGACAGTTGGGGAAGATTAAGATTATTTAGTTTATAATAAAACCGTCTTTTTAGTCTGTTGTACTCTCCTGGGTTTTTGGGTTTTAAATCATAAACATATAGGATAAACATAATTAGGTAAATAATAATAACTAATTATAAATGTAACTATAGTTACAAATAACAAATAATACAAAACCACTAACAA
>CAYYPF010000012.1:14597-15987 GCA_964473475.1 Microcaldota archaeon
TAATTATAAATGTAACTATAGTTACAAATAACAAATAATACAAAACCACTAACAACTATAAATATTAATAGTCGACTTTTGGGGTCCTAGTTCTCTTTGGTTTTTTACTAACTTACCTATCCTTCTTTATTTCTTTTTCTACATTATTTTTATATTATGAAACTAGTTCCGAGAGAATATCAGCAAAACATATACAAGTCCATCCTCAGAAATGGAAACACACTAGTAGTGCTTCCAACTGGGTTAGGAAAAACCCTAATCGCACTTATGCTTATCGAGGAGAAAATGAAAACTGGCAGATGTTTATTTCTTTCTCCTACCAAACCCCTATGCCAACAACACTTTCAATCTATTAAGTCCACTATGGGGCTCTCGGAAGAGAATGTAACTATAGTTACAGGAGACTTGCCACCCTTCAAGCGCCAACAAGAGTATTCCAAGAAGGTAATTGTTGCTACTCCCCAGACGATCCGGAATGATCTAAATGATAAAATAACTTCCCCAGATTTTGCTCTTGTAATCTTCGATGAAGGTCACCGTGCAGTTGGAAAGTATGCTTACACCCAAATAGCCCAACAAACCTCTCAAACTGCTCTCCACGTAGCTCTTACTGCTTCTCCTGGTGGAAAGAAAGAGCGAATAAACGAAGTAATGGCACAGCTCTCTCTTAAAAACGTGGAAATAAGAAGCTCAAAAGACGAAGACGTAAAACCCTATACTCATGAGGTAAAGATTAGTTGGAAATTTGTTGATCTGTCCCCCTCTTATAAACTAATTAAATTTGATTTAGACCAGCTAATCAAGAAGCATGCCAGAACTCTTGCAGCCATGGGTTTTCCACCCCCCCTTCAATCCAAAACCCAATTTATGCAGCTAAGAGCAAGAATTTTAGCTACAGATTCCAAACTAAAATTTCCTGCTCTAATTCAGTACTCTATTCTCCTTAATCTTCTTCATATGGTTGAGCTTTTAGAAACCCAATCTATGCAAATTTTTGCTGATTATTTGAATGGATTAACTGAAAAAGAAACCAAATCTGCAAAAATTCTTCTAAAAAATCCAGTAATTCAGGATCTTGCTCATAAATGTGAAATAATTGAAGATCACCCTAAACTAAAACTCCTTTTAGATGCGCTTTCAACTGAAAAAGGCAAAAAAGCCATTATATTTGCCCATTATAGAGCCCAGGTAAAAGCCCTTTCCTCTAAGCTAAACTCCTTAGGCTATTCTGCAAAACCCTTTATGGGCAAAAAAGACGGTTTTAACCGCAAGCAACAGGAGGAAACCATAGAATCCTTTAGAAAAGGAGAATTTGATTACCTTATTGCCTCCTCAATAGGCGAGGAAGGTTTGGATATCCCAGCTGTAGACTTAGTTATCTTTTATGAGC
>CAYYPF010000013.1:0-15592 GCA_964473475.1 Microcaldota archaeon
CAAGACTCTAGACCATGAGAACCGCGTTCTCAAGTTCGTTGAAGTTTGAAAAACTTCAAGACCGCCTAGACTCAAGACAACAATAGTTTATACTTAATTTCCTTAGTTATATTTAAATTAGCTCTCCCCAAGCAATAAGCCTCCATCTCTGGCCTATTCTTGTGCTCAATGCTGCCTTTGCCCCTTTATCTGCGGCAATTGGCCTCTTTAATTTTATACTTGCAACGCCTTTTTTCACTTTAACAACTATTCCTACTCCTGTTGCACAATGAACATTCACTACTATTGGTTCCCCTTCCCTTAAGGAAACATGCATCAATTCCTGTCTCTTGAACATTTCAAATTTTATATTCATTGCATCTAAGCAACCAGGCGGATTATCTGCCGGTCCAATTACTGTTCCAACTAAACTGTCTGATTTTACAATTGCTGGATCAAGGTTAGTTCCAACTGCAACTAGTCCACCAGCATGTGCTTCTGTAAGTTCTTCCCCCTCTGCTCTCAAAACCTCTGCAGTTATTTTTGTGTGTCCAATGCTTTCCTTTCCCAATCCAGGAGTAATTGTAATCTCTTG
Organism: Microcaldota archaeon; assembly: GCA_964473475.1. Classification (GTDB taxonomy): domain Archaea; phylum Micrarchaeota; class Micrarchaeia; order Anstonellales; family Bilamarchaeaceae; genus CAYYPF01. The sequence continues at coordinate 575 of CAYYPF010000013.1, forward strand.
CCCTTTTTTGAGTGTTCCTTGTGCAATTGATCCACCAAGAACCCCTCCTTTTAATTTTTGAATTTCAGTCCCAGGCTTATTTACATCAAAGCTTCTTGAAACATACATCCTAAGTGGAGCAGTATTCTCTCTTTTTGGGGTTTTAATACTCTCCTGAATTGCATCTGCAACTTTACTTATATTTATTTTATGATATGCACATACAGGTATAATCTGAATCTTTTTATCTTTATATTTTGTTTTACTCAAAAATTCCTTGATTTGCTTATAGTTCTCAAGTGCCTTTTCTTTAGAAACTAAATCTATTTTTGTTTGTACAATTACAAGCTGTTCAATCCCAAGCCCTTCAAGTATAACCATATGCTCTGAGGTTTGAGGCTGAGGGCATGCTTCGCTTGCAGAAATAAGAAATAAAGCCCCATCAATAATCGCAGATGCAGAAATCGCAGTAGTCATTAATGTTTCATGGCCAGGAGCATCCACAAAGGAAATACTCCTTTGTACTTTTCCTTCTCCTCCGCACGTGCATTTAGCCTCGAAAGAATTTTCATTGCATTTATTACATTTATACACTTGTGCATCTGCATATCCTAATCTAATAGAAATTCCGCGTTTTATTTCTTCACTATGGGTATCTGTCCATTTTCCAGTCATTGCATGGGTTAGTGTAGTCTTCCCATGATCAACATGCCCGAATAATCCGATATTTACTTCAGCCTGAGACAAAACCATCACTCTTTCTTCTCTTCCTTCTTTCCAAGTAGTTCATCCAATGGTTTCTGGCCTTTCTTGCTTACCTTAACGTTCACCTGCATTATTTCATCGCAGATCTCGTTTCCCCCTACACTTTTCTTTCTTCTCTCCCCTTCTTTTTTGGGTTTAAATCCTACTCCTCCACTCAAATAAGCCTTAAGTTTTCTTGTTCCTAGAATATCTTTTCTTATGGGAGATCCGCAGTTATCGCTTCCACCAGTGATTACAAAGGAGTATCCTTCAACACCTAGAAGTGAACCTTCAATTTCCTCCCCTACTTTTTTTCCTAGGAGATATGCTTTTTTTGCATCCGGAACTTCCAAATTATAACTTTTTCCATTTTCTGGGTTTGATACTATTAATTTCATTAGATTACCGTTTCTATATCATACTAATATAGACTTATAAAAGAAAATTAGGTGTAATTAAGTTTAAAAGAGTATCTTGAGCCAACAAAAAGTCGGCTCAATCTATTTTAAACCAAACGACCGTTTGAAATGCAGAAAGGCATTTCAAAGGTCCATTGAAGCCAGCAGGCTTCAATCGGAGATAAAACTAAGGAATAACTATCCAGATTGCTTAATTAGTTTAAAATATCTCAGAGGATAAAAAAAGAAAAAAATAAAAAAAAGAGAAGAAATTATGCGTTCTTCATTTTTGTTTCGTATACATAACCATCTTTTACATAGTACATGTATCCTTTCTTTCGGTCAACCTTTTCAGCTCCGACCTTTTTCTTTCTTCCTTTTTTGTTGTGCCTCATTGGAGACATCCAAACGTATCCATCTTTACCTAAATAATATAGGTATCCATCTTCCCTGCTTAATTTTTCGTTGCTTATTTTTTTTCCCATTTATTTCACCTTCAAAAAAGATATACTGGCATATATTCGACGTAATGCTTTAAAAAGTTATCGCTTTTTTCGAGAGAATATCGAATGAGAATTTTTTTAGATAAGTTTTTATAATTTGTCGACGTAATTTTTCCATCCTGAGACAGCTAAAAAGGCCGTCTTAGTCTATGTCGCGATCGACGCTTCGACCCGATTGAAGCAACAGCTTCAATGGGCGTAGAGAATGAGTAATCATTCTCTGGCGTCACGAGCACATTAAGAATGAATTATCGTTCTAAATGTACTAAACCATTGAGCAATACAAAGATTTTAAATCGGTATTACATAGTTGGTTTAGCATATGCTTGAACTACTCCTTAGGGAAAAACCTGTTGCATTGATGCTTTGCCTTAAAAAGCAAGAGGGTGAGCCTTCGCTCTCTTTTTTAGTTGCAGAATCAAAAATGACGTACGTATACCTTATGGAATTAATCCCAAAATTAAAGTCTGCTGGTTTGATTACTGAAGAGAAAAAAGGAAAAAGAAAAGTCCTTAAACTTACAGAAAAAGGCCTGGCTGTCGCTTCTTTATTTGAAGAACTAAAGAAAAAAGAGAATGTGGGTATGGAACAAAAACCCCAAAACCCAGTTTAAACTATTCTTACTGCTACAGTTCTCGTTATATAATTAAGGACTTTATTATAATCCAAATAATGGGAGAACGCAGTAATCTTCAGTGGGTATTCCCCTTCTTTTGTCTGGTTGTTTCCCCAAATAGTAATTGTAATTTCTTTTGTTTCTGCAGGTGCAAGGTGACCCAATCTTTTTTCCATCTTTTTTCCTATTCCTGTTGGATCAAATCCAAATGTTACTCCACCAGGAAGCAAAAAGTCAAGAGAGACCAGCTGATCCTCACTCGTATTATTCTTTACAGAAATCATAACCTGCATCCTGTCCTCTTTCCTCGAACTCAATCTCCTAGGTACAAACTTAGTAGATATTGTAAAAGGAGCTCCAGATGTTTTTAATTCCTCACTTGGTTTTTTCTCTCCAAACATTGCTTCTAGAAAACCCATACTAACACCGTATACATAATAGTATTCAAATAGACAATAAGATAAGGCTTTAAATCCTTATGCTATTAACTATATTTATTCAAATGAGTTTTCATGCTCATTCTATGGGAGGATAGACTGGTCGCCTTGTCAGCGCTTCACGGCGCTGACCTGATTTTCAATAACCTTTAGCAGAGGGCTTATAATTTGATAAACTATTTATGCGATAGTTTCCACATCTGTAAGAACTACTGTTCTTATCTGTGGAAAATCTTACTTACGCGCGATTTTCCACACTTGTTTAAAATATTCTACAAAAGAATCAGCAACTTTCTTATTTCGTACTCTAAATGCAATTGGTTCCTTGATCCATAATGCAATGAACACAGTATCTTTGTAAATATTAATTGTAGCTGGAGTATCCTGGTCCATAAACCTATTAGTTGTAATTTTGGATTTCTGCTCATATCTGAACGTATCCCGTGCACTTTCATTGTAAATTACATTCCATTTCATCCCTTTCTCCTCGCACTTCATTATAACTTTTTGAATAAACCTATCTGTTCTTTCCCTATCCTCCCCAGGATAAGCCCCAAGCACATACCACGTATCCCCTTTACCCATTTCCCGAATCCCATCATTGAATACTGTTTCTATTCCCTTCCAGCCCATGAATACTTCAGCCCTTGTTTCTTCCATCTCAGCACGTAACCTTTTCTTTAACTCTGGAAGAATGGTTTCAATCTCCTTCTTCTGTTCATCTATTCTTTTCTTTTTATCCTCTAGAAAATCAATCAGTCTTTCAGGATCCACTGCCTTGAAATGCTTGGTATTTGAGACTATTACATACCCAACTAATCCCTTTTCTATAAGCCTCTCTAATCCAGCATAAACCTTGGAGCCATGAATTCCAGTATTCTTGATTATTGTTCCAGTTGTAGTGTCACCCAACCTCAATAATTCCAGATAAATTTTGATCTCATTTTGGGTTAATCCAATTTCTCCCAGAATAGTTTTAACGTCCATACTCTCCTTACGCAGAGGAACTATAAAAATCTTTCTATTGTTCCCCCAAAAGGGGGTAATAATTATTAAATACAGGTTAATTTCATATATACCCATGGGTGATAACATATGGAAACAAAAATGAAAAAAGGAAGAAATAATTTAACATCCGGTACTACTTTCAAGAAAAAAGCTGGGATAACTCCGGGGCTACAGGAGGGTATTGCTGGGGCTACCAAATCACAAAAAGACGTATATGTTGAAAAGCTGAAGAGTACGCGTGATAAAGAGATACAGAAATTGGTTGATGCGGTAATTCAAAATTTTTATCTAGCTCCTGGAAGAAATGACCACAGTATACTAATCGCTGTTGAGATGACTAACCATGAACCTCCAGATAAATGGGATGCGCAAATTTGTGAAGTTCTCCCCATAGCTATGGATCCCCTAATACTTGAAGCAATTGCCAGAGTTTCTACGCATAAGCTAATTAAGGCGCGTGCATTGAAACGATTAACTGAGCTTGCCAATGATTATGCTCGTGATTACCTTCCATACCCCAATGAAGGTTGGAGCTTGCTAGCTGAAGTCTCTACATTATACAAACTTGTATTAGATATAAGTTCTGAGTTAAAACTTGCCTTTTTGGAAGAAATAAGCAAGATGACTGATGCAAATGAACTTGCAGTTATCCTGGACAGTGCCCCACATGATGGGGAAATTGGGAAAAAGGCACTGGAAAGACTCAGGGAGCTTGCTAGTAATGGTGATGAAAATGCAAAGCAGATGTTACAATGCCTTTTATTTAAGAATTACCCCACCACAGAATATCTTCGTGATAATTTTGAACGACTAATGAAAATTTTTCCTCCACCTGGGCCATTGTCCGATTGAATCCATTTATATCGGATAGCTCCTAATTTCAGTTATCCGATATGGCCTCTTCCTCGATGTTTAAATAAATCCGTATCGGATATGTAAATTTATAAACTATCCGATATATAATAATCTTATGCTGATAGATGAAAAAACATATGAACGAATCATGAGAAAAAGAAATGAGCTTGATAAGTTAAGACCATTCAATAAAGGAGTGCTTCTTAACTTACAGGAAAGCTTTCGTGTTTCCATGATCTACAATTCAAATGCAATTGAGGGAAATTCCCTTACTCTTAGTGAAACGAAACTAGTTCTGGAGGAAGGAATAACTATTGGAGGTAAAAGCCTTAAGGAACACCTGGAGGTTACTAACCATAGCAAGGCAATTGATTTTGTTGATTCTCTTGTGCATAAACCAAAAATCGAGGCAATTGATGTTCTCAACCTTCATGCAGTAATACTAGATAGAATAGACCCTGATAATGCAGGCTATTATAGGAGATGCGCAGTGCGCATTAGCGGAACAGATTATGCTCCACCAAATGCTGCCAAAGTTCCTCAATTGATGCAGGAAGTATATAATCTTTTGAATACACACGGAGAACCTATTGAGATATCAGCAAAAATTCATCAGAAATTTGTAGCAATCCATCCATTTATAGATGGGAATGGCCGTACTGCACGTTTGCTTATGAACCTTTATCTAATGCGTCATGGCTATCCTCCAGTAATTATTTTACGTGCAGAAAGAAAAAAATATATTCGGTCAATAATGGAAGAACAATTAACTGAAAATGAAAAGCAATTCGTAACTTTTGTTGCAAAGGCAGTTGAACGATCACTGGATATCTATTTAGACTCTCTTGGAACAGAGGCAAAAGAATATCTTTCTCTTTCAGAAGCAGCAAAAATAAGTAGGAACAGGTATAGCGAAGAGTATCTTAGTTTACTTGCGAGAACTGGAAAAATAGGCGCAGTTAAATTCGGCAGGGATTGGAAAATAACAAAAGAGGCATTAGAGGAATATGAAAAAGAACATCAGAATAAGTGAATACGTTGTGGTGTTGATATGATCGAAATTGATGGTTCACATAGAGAAAAGAAGATGGTATACCTATGAATAACTACGAAAAGAAGCTAGTTGAGTTTATACACAAGAACCACATCAATGCCGAGCATCTTGTATTCCAAACCTCCTGCCATAGTGTAGAAGAAGCTGCATCTTCAGCAAATGCATCCCCAGAAGATTTTGTAAAAAACGTTTGTATAATTAATGAGACAGATAATTCCCTTATTGTTTGCATTATTCCTGGTCATAAAAAACTTGATCTAAAGAAACTAGCTGCCAAGGTTGGAACAAAAAAACTTAGGTTTGCTACTGCAGAAGAAATATTGCAAAAGACAGGTTACTCAATGGGCGGTACCCCATCAGTTGGGTATACTGCAAAGTTTTTTATAGATCCAACGGTTTTAACAAAAACAATAATTTATAGTGGCGGTGGATCTAAAAACGCACTAACAAAAATCGCTCCTTTAGAAATGATTAAATTCAATAGTGCAGAAAAAGCAGACTTAGTAAAGTGAGAATATGATCGAAATAGATGGTTCAATTGGCGAATCCGGAGGACAGATTCTAAGGACTGCATTAACGTTATCCGCAGTTACAAATAAACCTGTTCATATTTTCAATATACGTGCAAAAAGACCAAACCCAGGACTTGCAATGCAACACCTTACAGGAGCAAAGGCAGTAAGATCAATTTGTAGAGGGGAATTAACCCATGCTGAAGTTGGGAGTACTGAGCTTACCTTCACTCCTGGAAAAATAATCGGAGGAAAATATGATTTCAATATCGGAACAGCTGGCTCAGTAACCTTAGTTGCCCAAACAATTCTTCCAATCCTTCTTCTTGCAGATAAAAAATCCCTAATCCGAATAATCGGAGGAACGCACGTATTCAAATCCCCAGGCTATGATTATTTTGAACATGTATTTCTTCCAGCAATTACTCAAATGGGAGCACAAGTACACTCTAGGCTCTTAAAAGTTGGCTATTACCCAGTTGGAGGGGGAGAAATTGAATTAGAGATTCATCCTTCTGCTCTCAAGGGAAATACCCAATGGATCAAAGGAGAAAAATCAGAAGCAATTATTCGCATAGGTTCCCTTCCAACCCATGTAGGAGTAAGGGAAAAGAAGATTCTAGTTGAAAATTCTATAGAAAAAATAAGATTCTTAGAAGAAAAAACTCCTTCCCCAGGAAACTCACTTACAGTTTGGAATGGTTCAAGAGGAGCGTATGCTTGCGGAGAAAAAGGAAAACGGGCAGAGGATGTAGCAAACGAGGTCATGAGTTCATTAACCTCAGCACTTCCATTTGATGTAGATGAGCGATTAGCAGATCAATTACTTATTTACGCAATCCTCGCAGAAGGCACGTCCAGCTATTCAACCCCAAGAATAACCCAACACTTGCAAACTAATAAGGAAATAATTGAAAAATTCTCACAAAGAAGGATTCAATTGGATGGAGATAAAATTACAATTGAGTGAATTAATCCATTTATTATAATTGAAAAATAATTATTGGCTCAGTTTATTCTTAGAAATAACCTTTCCATCCTTAGAAATGACAATCTCATATCCTTTTGCAGATAATGGGGAATTCCAGGTAACTACCCATCTATCTTCCTTCTCCTTAACTGTAGGATTTACTCCAGCAGTATCCATTACATATGTGTGAACCTCCTCAGTTCCCTCAAGTGTATGTGAGGCAATAATTGCTTCTTCTGGGTATAAAATTGTACAAGGATCTTCCCAACAAACCTTACAGTTCTTCACTACATACTCTGGAGGCTGGGTTACAAAATTCTGCTCTGGATAATTATAGTAGAAATTAGTCCTGGTTGGACAAGGGGTATAAAACCCTTCAATCACAACTGCTTTAATAAAATAATAATCTTCTCCTTGTTCATTTGTTTTTTTCTCCATATTTAGAATATCAATTACATCTGCAGTTGGATACTTAGTTCCAAGATCCTCTTTAATATAATTCTGGATATTCACTTTTTCTATATTTGATTCCCAAAAACTCTTAATTGATACAAGAAATACAATTACCAGAACAAGTGCAATTATTATTGTGATCTCTTTCTTCAAGTGCATATTAGTCCTAATTTCATTTATAAAATACAGTTTTTAATGATTCCTCTTTTAATTAATCCTTTTTTAGTTTCATTATTGCTTCAGCAATATCTCCATTTGCTTCTTCAAGTGCTTTTTTTGCTTCTTCTTCACTTGCACCAGTTTGTTCCATAACCATACTCAGATCTTCTTTAGAGGATTTACCCTCACTGGAAACTGTTCCAGCAACCTGGAAAGTTTTTTGCCCTTTCATTTCAATTTCAGTTACTTGGGGTTCAGTTATTACAATATTCTCATTTTCGCATTCAATAATTACACGTGAGCATACAATATCTTTGGATTTTATCCCCATACTCTTCATCAGCTTGCTTATTTGCTGAGGATTCATTCCAGGCATCATATCCAAATTCACCACTTGTATTTAGGAATCAGTTATTTGAAGACTTCATTCCTTTCCATCTTCTTTGTATCTACTTTTCTCATTGCTGTTATTTCCTTTAATCTATTGAAAACCTTTCCAGATACCTTTCCCTGTAAGCTATCTAAAATTAATTCATCAAGCATATGAGTAGTAATATATCCAGCAACAACCTCTTTTGCAGCCTTCCATAAGTTCTTTCTGGTGTTCTCACTTACTTTGCTTCCAGTTATTGCAATCATCTTCAATCGTACGCCTTCATTATCTTTTGTATTTCCATCCACAACTACATCCAGTACAGTTCTGCTTCTTCTAGCAATGGTTCTTAGGTAGCTATTTGCAATCTGATGGCCAATATACTTGGTATATGCATGTTGGCCCTTTACTTCTGTAATTCTGAAATGAACCTTCGTAAACATTGCACTCTGAATCTGTGCGCGTGTAAGTACTGGAAGATCAATACTTACAATTCTATTCACAAGTACATTCTCATCGTTAGCCATTGTTTTTCCAATTACTTTATTCTCGAACATTTTGGGAGCAACAATTTCAAACCATTTTTTTACCTTCCATTTATCTACAACTGTCTTTTTTCCTTTTGCCATGAATATTCACCAATTATTTAAGCAACAGAACAGCATTCTCTGGATCGTATTTCCAGTTGCTCGCAAGTATTTTTTCCCTTTTGTAATAAATTACAAGTCTGCTTATTTTTGATTCCACATGCATAAGTTTTACCTTATTGTGCTCATCTTGCTTATTTTTCTTCATGTGTTCTCTTAATTTAACTGCTTTTCTAATTAGATCTAATAAATCCTGCGGATATTTTGAAGCAGAACCTTCTTTTTTGATCATTGTGTTCAATTTCTCCCCAAGAACTGCCTTTACATTTCCTACACCATACTGATCTCGTAAGGTTATTCCGATTTGGGAAGGTCTTGTACCTTTCTTGGCCAATTCTAAAGCTACCTTTTTAATTTCCTCTTTAGAGTAAGATGATTTACTCACCGCTCCTTTTGGTTTATGCGATTTTGATTTTCCTCTTTTTTTAGAGTGCATTCTTGCCATTTATAAAACCTCCGTGTTTTAGAAATATTTGAAAAATATTTCATTTTTCAATTTATATATTTACCAATTATATTAATTAATTTATATTTATTTAGTTAAGAGAAATTCCTTTAACTTAGTAATAGCTCTGTATCTATGTGAGAGGTTATTTTTTAATCCTATGCTTTGGGCGAACGTCTCAGTATACCCCTTTGGAATAAAGATTGGATCGTACCCAAACCCGCTCTTTCCTTTTGCCATTTCAGAAATTGAACCAGCACATGTTCCTAAAAATGTCTGAATTTCCTTCCCTTCTTTGTATGCAATACAGCACCTGAATTCTGCACCCCTTTCTTTTTTTTCCAATAATTCAAGTATTCCCTGAATTCCAATCTTCTCCAGAACCCACTTAGAGTATGTTCCTGGAAATCCATTCAAGGAATCAATAAAAAGCCCAGTATCTTCAACAAAAACCGGTTCATGGAAGAATTCTTTTTGGGATGAATAAACTATTGAATACGCATGCTCAACAGCGTCCTTTGCAATTTCCTCAATTGAATCTGATCTAATTTCATTATGCTCAAAAGGCAGGTGTTTGATGTGAATTTCTGAGCCTATAACCTCCTGCACTTCTTTAAGTTTATTCCTATTGCTTGTTGCAAAATATACTGAACTCATATTCCTATCTCCTAGCATAATGTTTAAAAGGAAACTATCTATTTCTTCTTCCATGAAAAAGAAATCTCCAAAAAAATCTTCCTCAAAAAAACAAGTTAAGCCTATTGGGCCACAACCTGAGCCAGAAATAAGCGAAAAGGCAAAGGCAGAACTAGTTGAATTGAATACTCTCTTTAATTCCCTAAAATATTACCCTGTTGCTTTGGAAGAATCCAAGAAAGATTCTACACTTTCAACCTTAGTTGAGAAATATAAAAAAGGAGAAGATTATTACAAGCAGACTTTCCTTTACATTGCTTATGAAACCCTTGTTCAGTTTTCTGATTATCGAGAGCCTAGAAATTATGGCTTCTACCAGAAATTAAATCCTCAGGAAAAAGCCCAGCGATTGAAATTGAACGTGTATAGAACTATGTTCGATTATTCTTCTTCCTTGGAAGGAATGCTTGAGCTTATTTCTCTTTTAGGAAAAATCCATGATGTTCCTTCAGCTAAATTACTTACTCATTTGTTCATGTACTATGGCTCTAGAGATTCTCTCAATTTTAAACTTCTAAGAACTGCAGTAATTGACGCATTAGGAGAATCTAATTCATTATACGCGCTGAAATCTTTATTGAATTATGTAAAATACGTTGATTCTGAAGATCTTCTGAATAGGGTAATTGATACAATCATAAAATGGGATGAAAAAATTGAAACACTTGGATTGCCTGAAAAAGATACGCAAAAATTAAAGAAAGAGCTAAAGGAAATTCTTACAACTGCTCCAACTGATTCGTCATACGGGTATGTTAGGTAATACTAGTCAACAATATAGACATTACTAATGCTGTCTTGGAGGTCTAGGGGTCCTGATAATAGGTATTACTTGGATAAATTAGGTAATACTATGGGGTCTTGAAGTTTGAAAAACTTCAATGAACTTGTGGCAACAGCCACATGGTCTTGGGGGTCTAGAAGGTCTTGATTGGTGCCCTGCATTATATGTATTTCTAAAGTGGTCTTGAGTCTCTGGGGTCTTGCTCAAAAATACTAAGATGCACTTACATTACTTAGGTGGTCCTGAGTCTTGAAAAAATCAACTTAGATTAAAATTATCTAAACCTTGGCGGTCTTGACAGTTTAGAATCTTGCTCATTTCTGATAATTCAATTGCGTATTGCACTGTGAATCTGGAGTAAATAGAGTCGGATTGAATAGAGCAGAAAGAAGTAGTTTCAAATGCCCGATATACGGAATTCTAGCTATTAATTTTCCATAAACCTTGCTTGCAGGAAGATTTCCTTTCGCATAATTATAATCATAAATCTGTATATCCAATACTGGATTATTATCCCCCTTAGCTAAATAATATTTCTCCCCCTCAACATCTATTTCAAAATAAGCCCGATGAATTATATCTCCAACATACGAGAAATACGTTCCCTTCTCTGGCCTATATACAATTGTATCATGTTCAAGTGAAACTGGATATTCCTCTCCTTTATAAGAAACAGAAGTTACGCAAGGAACATAGTACGCTTTTCCTTCTTTTTTGAAATCAATTGTGCATTTAGAATAATGGAACGTAAGCAGACCCTTATTTTCCACAAATAATTCAGGAGTATTCTTGAATGCAGTGCAAAGTTCATTTTGTGAATTTCCCAAATAATTGCAATAAGAATACATAGACCCCATAACTGGTAATTTAGTTTCTCCATATTTAACTGTAGTTTCCATTTTGCTCATTTGTTCAAACTCTTTTTTGCTCATTTCTATTTTATAAGTATTAATTTCTGTTCCCTGAACAACAACCATATCTCCTCTCTCTAAATTTGGAAGCATTGAACAGGAAGCAACTGCAGAAACTGGAGCTCTAGTATTTAGTATAAAACAAAGCCCAAACCAAAATACAAGTACAATCGCACCACAAACAATAGTATCTATAGCCTCGTGTTTCCATCCATAATTTTTGATTCCGGTATTTACTTCATCGAATACTACCCAGAGCATAAGAGCCAGAGTAAGTATCCCAAAAATTACATTCTTAGTGAGTATAAAAATTACAAACGTAAGCACAAAAAGGAGGGTTCTCCACTCTTTATTCCACTCCATTTTTGCAAATTTTTTAAGATTGAATATACAATCACGCTTTCTTGAATAATTCTTCCATTTTCTCTGTTTCTTCTTTTACTGCCTTAAGAGCAGAGAGTAATTTCTTCTTTGGGTCTCCTTTGGAAGTCTTAATTACAATCTTTATGCTTCTAGTAAGTGGGTGCTCTTTCTTGTATGCTGAGAACTCAGTATCCCCTTCTTTATTCAAATAATACGAGAGAATTTCTCCAAACCCTTCCTCTGCACCAACGAGTTCTACCTCGAGTGTGTTCTTTTCATTTTTGATAACTTTTATTTCTTCAATCATTAATTCACCTATATCTACATATCCCATTATTGTATTTGAAACTTCTGCCTAATAATATTTTTAAATCTTTAGAATTCCACTAGTCTGCCCGTGAAAAAACCACAATGGTTTTTTTCCAGCTTTTCAACACTGTTGAAAATGACTAGTGATCCATAAGTAGAATTCTATCTCCGATTGAACGTTGTTACGTTCAATGGACCAAGAGAACGCGAGGCGTTCTCGGGTTCTTGAAAACAGGTCGCTGTTTTCATGACCACAAAACATTTTATGTTTTGTCGGTGTCAAAATGCTCAATTGTTATAAGTGAGCACCCCTTGCAAGCCACTGGTCTCAGACCGTGGTGGATGCGAGCATTTTGACACACAGTAGCTCAAGGAATTTTTAGTTATTATAATCCCCTAGAAGAATACTGCAAAAACCCGAGACAATTAAAGAAAAAGCTTTAATTACCTTAGTAAGTACTAATTTTATGGCAGGAACGCTAATACTCTGCATAGACAGGGACAATGACCTCTATGAGAAGGTCAAAATTGCAGGTCCTCTAGTCGGCAGAGCAGCAAACCTAAAGGCAGCAACTAAGCTAATTCTTACTGATCCAGAGGAATCAGATGCAAATGCAATTTTTTCTGCAATAAAACTATATGATTCACTTTCTCAAAAGGATAAGAATATTGAAATTGCAACCCTAACAGGCCGCAAATCCTTAGGTTATGAAGCTGATCGTGAAATAAGCAAACAACTAGACCGATTGATTAAAGAGTATGGTTATACCTCGTGCGTCTTAGTTAGTGATGGTGCTTCAGATGAGCAGATCGTTCCAATAATTAAATCCAGAATAAAAATTGATTCTACAAAACTAGTGTACATTAAGCAGGCAAAGGAACTAGAAAGAACATATTTTGTTATTCTAGAGAAATTAAAAGACCCCTATTATGCAAGAATCATTCTTGGAATCCCAGCGCTTCTAATACTCTTTTTCTCCTTCTTTAGTTACTTAGGCTATGGCTGGCAACCAGCAGGAATTTTGCTTGGACTGTACTTACTCTCAAAAGGATTTGGATTAGATGAGATTTTTGTAAACTTCCTTAAAGGATTAAACTTCTCCTTTGAAAGGCCAAGCTGGATTGCAAATATTTCCGCATTTTTCCTTATCGCTCTTGCAGTTGCTGCAGGTTTCCATGCACATAAAACTGCAATGGGAAATGCATTATATGGAGAAAAATTATACAGTTATATACTCCTGAGTATTCTTCCTTTGCTGATGCTCTCTGTACTCTTAATCTTTGTTGGAAAAACTATTGATGCGATTGTTGATAAAAGAAATTTTGTAATCACCAGATATGGAATGTATGCAATTGCATTTTTGCTTTTATTCCTGGTTATTACTGCATCTGCCAGGTGGGTTGTTAATTTTGATCCGCCTTATGTGAGTTTCGGACTGCTGATCTCAATTATATTCCTATCTGTAATTATTGCATATATTTCCAATAAGCTTGTCTCGTTCATTAAGACAAATGCATTACTCTCAATGAAACTGGATGGAAAGGAAGTAATTAACCTGCATGGTTCTTACATAGGAAGAATTGTAGGTGTGGATGGGATAAAAGGAAATATAATTATTCAAAACATATTCGATAAGCGAATATTTCTTCCGTTTGATAGTATTTCTCTAGTTGCTGACCAGGTAATTGTACGGGAATTAATGTAAATACAAAATATCGTTACGATTTTTGATTCAATTGATTATTACAAAACCCAAGTCTTCTCTGACTTTTCCAGTAAACTTTCCTGCTACAAAATCTTCATAAATCTGCCATTGATCATGATAAACATAAGCAATCCTATCAACGCCAAACATTTTTGGACTTGCAGAAAGAAATGCCAATTCACCGAGCAAATAATGAACTCCTTCATCAATGGCACTTTCTATTTCTGCTCCTTCCTTTAGTTTTCCATTTAAAACAGTTCTTGTGGTATCTCTTACCTCTCTTCTGAAAAGTTTACTAGTTCTATAACGTTCTAGGAGTTCTGAATATTCTCTTTGATAATTTTCATGAGGATCGATTTCTTTTTTCCATTCAATTAATTTAACTTCAGACTCTGACCCTTTTTCTATAAGAGCATCAATACTTGTTTGACTATGGTTCTGCAATGTATTGCCATTTAATCTAGCCTTTCTCTCTGCTTTTGCAGGAGAATAACCCACTGCCCTGTAATTATGTTCCATTGGTTTATCTGCAATCATAATTCTAACTTGAGAAAATTTACCAGTACAATATCTTAGCAATCCATCAATATTCTCTTTTCTGAAATAACTGTTTCCAGGGCTCATTCCGACAATAGCAAGTCCCCTATCTCGAATAACTGCATATCCAGTTTCAAATGCTGCTCCAGCTAAGTTTTCAACAACTCTCATATTCGTTTTTTTGTAAACTCCTTCAGACCCACGTTCCTCTTTTCTAAATGGACACGTATCACCCTTTCTAGGACTAGATCCGTCGCCCCTGCTTTCGAGTCCTTTGTTCCTTTGATGCATAACCTAATTTTGTATAGAAACATTTAAAAAGCCATTTTTTATAACAAATCATATCCAGGTCTCCCTATATCCAGAATCTAGCCATTAACCATCTATATTTCAGTAACAGGAATATTTACTTGCTAAATTCTAAACTGCCATGAATAACAACATTTAAAAGACCTTGCCCATTATTATAGAGATGAAAAAACTAAAGCTAACCGAAAATAAACTCCCTAGCAGAACTCGTACTGTAAAACCCCTACTCACGAGTATAAAAAAAGGAGCA
>CAYYPF010000014.1:0-12233 GCA_964473475.1 Microcaldota archaeon
CCCCAAGAACGTTGTTACGTTCTTTCGGACGAATCGTCGTTCTCTGGAAGAATTTTTCTTGTCTCTGGAGATGGAAGAGGAGTATTTAGAATTAATTTAATCTTTCTTCCTACAGAAAGATTTTGCCATATTTCTTTCTTCCTACAGAAAGATTTAAATTGCTTACCATCTACATCGTTCTCATGGAAACATTTGAATTGAAGAAGGCAATAAAGGAAATAATCTCTGAGTTTCATACAAAAGGTATTCCTAGGCTGTTCCAGCGAGAAGTAGTTATACCTGAATTTTCAAAAATAAACAAAGTAATTGTGTTTACCGGACCAAGGCGTGCAGGCAAAACATATTTAATGTATGAAATCATGGGCAGGATGATCTCCAAAGGAGCCAAACTAACTGATTTTCTTTACATAAATTTCGAAAATGAACGCATTTCAGATATTAAAGCCACTCAGTTAGAACTTATACTTGAATGTTATAAAGAACTTTATCCAAACAGTACTCCGACTATCTTTTTAGATGAGCTACAAAATATAACTGGCTGGGAAAAATTTGTCAGACGCTTAAACGACTCGGGGTATCGTATCTTTATCACTGGCTCTAATTCCCGCCTGTTGAGCCAGGAAATAGCCACTTCATTACGCGGAAGAAGCTTTACCATAAAGGTATTACCTCTTTCATTCAGGGAATTTATATCTATGGATGGCACTGTGCTTCCGCAAAACTGGGAATATGGTAATTGGAAAAACAAGGTTCGTGCCAGATTTGAGGAGTATTTTTCACTCAGTGGATTCCCGGAAGTTGCACTTGAGAAACGCCTTGATTTAGTAGACGAATATTTCAAGACCACGTTTTACCGAGATATAGTTGAAAGATTTAAGGTAAAAAATACTGAACTCATGCGCCTTCTCATGAAATATCTTGTCAGAAACTATGGCTCTGAATTTTCAATCAACAGCTTTAATAACTTCGCCAAGAGCAACGGGTATAAAACAAGTACTTCAGTTCTACACAGATATGTAAAAATGCTTGAAAGCGCGTATTTCTGCAATTTGCTTAATGCAAGACAGAAATCAATGAAAAAAGAAACAGGATACATTAAAAAAGCGTATATAATAGACCAGGGCTTCATAAATTTCTACAATGTGGATAAAAACCCTGGGCGCTTGCTTGAGAATATTGTTTTTATTGGATTGCTAGGGAGGGGGGGCCAGACTTGGTACTTCCGCAATGGAATAGAATGCGACTTTGTTACTGAACGTGCCTGTATACAAGTAGCATACGAACTGACTCATGAGAATCAGGAGCGGGAGATTACTGGTTTGCTTGAGGCTTCGAAACGTTTCGGGATAAAAAAACTGGAAATAATAACTATGGATCAGGAAAGCGAAATAATAAAAAATGGAAAAAAGATTTTGGTTATCCCAATCTGGAAATGGCTGCTTGAACAAAAATGAGATGGAAGAGGAGTATTTAAAATTACTAGAGTGAAACAAAATAGGGGATAACGAATGGCGTTGAAAGTAATATCACCTTTCGGAGAAAAAGGAGACGTAAAGGACCTAGTTGTTACAATACTTTCAGCTGAATATCCATTGAAAATAATTGAGCTTACAAATTTTATAAGAAAGAGATATGGAAAATCAGTAACCTTTCAAGCAGTTAGAAAAGCTGCTTTGCAACTTGTTAGTGAGAGAGTTCTAGTGAAAGTTGGAAAAGAATACTCCATAAACAAGGAATGGGTTTTATCAAATAAAAAATTCATTGATAGATTATATTATGAGTTGAGCAACAAAGAGAAGAAGCATACTCATTCAAAACCTGTAAGTGGAGAGGTTTCTGTTTTCACATTTGATTCACTAATAGAAATGATGAACGCATGGGAAGACCTTAGCAGTGCATGGGGAAAGAATTTCAAAAAAGGAGAGTACAATATTAACTGCTACCAGGCACCCCACAGTTGGGAAGTACTAACTAACTCGGAAGCAGAAACAAAGCTGATGAGCGAGTACATTTCAAAAGGAATTAAATCATATATATTATGCACTGAAAATACCCCTTTAGATAGAAACATAGTTGAATTTCATAAAAAAATTGGAGTAAATATGAAAATCAGACCCTCAAAATCTAATTTTGATAAGAGCTATTATATTGGAACATATGGAGATTTGATTATTCAGGTTATATATCCAATAGAAATAGTTAAAAAATTGGAACGTTTCTTCAAGAAAAATAAAGGTATGAAGGAACTAAACCTAGTGGAATTATCTAAAATAGTGAATACAAAAACAAAAGTAAAGATGACTGTAATTAAGAATTTGCAGATGGCTAAGCACATTAATGCATCTATAATTGGAAGAATAAGAAAATAACTTTTTATGGTACAAATGCAAGGGATTTGTTATAATCTCTAGGAAACAATTCAAAATCTCTTATGTCCTTGGAATTGAAAACCCATGCCAGAAATCTTTCCATTCCCATACCAAATCCAGAAGTCGTAATTAGATCTGCTGATCGCAATTTAATATACCAATTATAAAAATCAGGCTGAAGCCCGTGAATGTGGATAGCTTCAATCAAATCTTCAGCATTGCTGTGGCGTTGTCCAGAACCGATCATCTCTCCTAATCCCATTAGAAGGTCTGCTGATTTTGCTTTTGTCTTATCATCATGAAATGCCTGAAAAAAAGATACGCCATTATGATCAATAGGAGTAAGCCAGACCCATCCTCCAAACTCTTTTATTAGTCTAAGCTCACCTTCTCTAGTTACTTCACGGAAGAAAGGGCGCTTGTTTATCTTTATCCCATTTTTTCCGACTATTTTTTCTGCATCATCAATAGATACGCGTGGCAGAGGCCCATAATCTAGAAATGATTCAAGATGCTTGGTACTGCCAGCTTGCCTTGAGATTAAATCCCCATGTTGTTCCACGACTTTAGAAACAAGAGAACGCAGCAATTTTTCAGCAAGGAGCATTTCATCTTGAATGGTTCCTATAATCTCCGCTTCTATATGATTGAAAACATTTAGGTGAGTATTGTCACGCTGATCGCACCTATGACTTGGATTTATACTGTAGACTCCAGTTCTATTAAGACGACACAAATACTCAAGATAAAACTGGAATGAATCGCAAAGGTAAACTTCGGAAGTAGGTTGTCCTTTTTCTTTAGATTTTACAAATTTAATTTCAACAGTTTGAGAATCTGTTCCATAAGCACCCTTTGGACAGGAAACCATGCCAACAGTTGGGGGGAACGGAACAGTTATCATATGCTCTCTAGCAAAGAATTCATGTGTCGCAAAGACTATAGTATTTTGAACTAATGCAAGATCTCTGATAGACATTTTAGTTTTCATTATCATATTAGTTAATTTTCTAACAAGTGGATTATAATTCTTAAGTTCAATTTTAATTAAACTAAATGGTTCAATTGATTAAAACAATTACATCTTCGAAAGAATCCAGATTATTGTTACAACTGCAGCAAATATAATCAGCGGAGCAATAATCTTAGAAACAGCAACTATTGAATTAACTGTAGAAACAATCTCCAAAGACTGCCTTGGCCCAAGCACATCAATATCAAACCATCTTTTTGCAGAATAGAACTTTGCTGGCTGAATATCGTACATTGCTTCAAGAACTCCTGTTTTTATCTCATTAAATATGGTTTCATCTTCTTCTAAAGGATTAGTAACGCCTTGCACAGCATTTACCCTATGCGTATCTGTAGTGAATATCCCAACTTCCCAATCATGTTTATACTGTTTTCCAAGTTTTTTAATTTCCTTAACAATTTTCTCATTGAAACCAGGAGTAATCCCATTAGAATCAATTAGAATAAGCACGTATTCTGGGGAAGAAGAAAAGATTGCAATTTTTATTCCTCCTTTTCCTACAGATTCAGAAGAAACAGTTCGTAAATTAATGCCAACCTTTAGTGGCATTTTATTTTCCTCTTTCTGGGAAAATGCATCCTCAACAGCCATTAGATAATTATACCCTTCTTGTGTACCTGGCTCAAAGGAGGTAATTTCCCCTGTATCTGCATTGTGCATATCCACAACCATTGCATTATTAACGAATTGTTCAGACTTAGAAATTAAAGCCAGTCCTAAACCAAAATTAATATCCTCAGTAACTTCTGGAGCCCTGGAAAGACCAACTAAAGAAGAATCATTAAAGGTAAGGACCTCAGCTGAGCACTCATTAAATGCCCCTCTTCTTAGGGAAACCTTTGCATCAGTGGGCTTACAATTTTTTAGGCATTTATCGCATGCATCTAAAATTTCTTCAATTTCTCCAGAGCTGCTTGGATTCAGATCATGCGTAACTGTTCCATGGAAAAGAAATGATTTTGCTCCATGTCTTTTTTTCAATTCTCTTGCAATTGAATAGGAAAAGTCACTTCCTCCTAAATTTCCAAAAGGACCATAGTGAATATACGGGGTTACAAAGAATATTCTATCTTTCTTTCTCTCAAATACGTGCATACTAAGGATTGTTCTTGCGCGTTCTCCTACTTGTTCAAATGCCTTTTCTATATCCTTTTTTTCATATAGCCATTGGGCAAGAAACATTGAAATTGCATCCAGGCTTGTATAACCAAATGTTTTCTTCATTGGAGCATTGATTATTGTAAAGAATAGGTACAGTGCCCCTAGTAGAATGAATATGCTTACGTAGAATTTGAATATGATATCGTACGGTCCAGTTTCAAAAGAAATAATTGCAGAACTTGAGAGGAATAGAATGTGGAAAATTGATTGGACAATTGCAAAAAGGAATCCTTTCCATTTCATTCCAAAAACAATCCTTGCAATATAATACCAAAGAGCAAATGCAAATGCTGAGCCAATAAATACTGCGAATTGGGAATATTCCAGATTATAATTGGAAATGAGTAAAGAAAGGAAATAAGTAAGTGCATATATAAGTTCTCCAACTAGGGTTGTTGCAACTATTTTCTTGAACTCGATTCTCCTAATCATTAATTTTATTGTAAGTGCAGAAAGTAATGCTGGAATTGAAAGTAAGTATAGTCCTTCAAAAGAGCCTCTTAAGACAAGGTTAACTCCTGAATAAGCTGAAAGGTTTGTAAGAATTCCGAATAAAATACCTAAAATGAATATAGATAGTAGAAGAATCCGGGTTGGAGGAAGGGAAATAAGTATTTTAGTCAGCCCAACTGCGGAATTAATACTTTTAGTCATTAATATAACACAACGCTCCTAATTATTTAAACCTTATGATGGCCGGTAATTTTTAATCTGTTGAGAATATACAAACCTTTATAAATCTAACATGAATATATTTTCATATGAAATGTAATTCATACAATACATTCTTTACAAATTTCGCTAATAGAACGAATATAGGGATTATTAGCTCACTTAGGGAAGGCTCTCTGAGTGTAAGTGAAATTTCAAAGAAAGTAAAAATGGAACAGAGTGCTGTTTCTCATAACCTAATCAAATTAAGCAGGTGCGGAATCTTAAGTGTTAAACAAGAGGGAAAGAAAAGAATTTATTCCCTGAATAAAGAAACAGTAATTCCAATAATAGAATTAGTTGAGAAACATGTAAAAAAACACTGTAAAGGAGGGTGCAAGAATGGGATTTGACGGAATATATTTAGATAATGGGGCAACTACAAAAGTGGATCCGCAGATAATTGAAGTGATGAACAAATATCATTTAGAGGAATATGGGAATGCCTCTTCTGTTCATATGCTTGGAAGTAATGCAAAAATGGCATTGGAAAAGGCTAGAAGAGCAATTGCAAAATCTATAAATGCAAATGAAGGAGAGGTTATTTTTACTTCTGGAGGAACAGAATCCAATAATTTTACACTTAAGGGAGTAGCATTTGCAAATAAGGAGTATGGGAATCACATAGTTACTACAAGAATAGAACATAGCTGTATCCTTGAAACGTGTAAATGGCTTGAGACACAAGGTTTCAAAATTACATATCTTGGAGTAGATGCAGAAGGATTTGTCGATCCAAAGGAGTTGGAAAATGCAATTACAAACAAAACAATAGTAGTAAGCATAATTCATGCAAACAATGAGGTTGGAACTATTCAAAACCTAAAAGAATTAGGAGAAATTTGCGAGAGGAAAAAGGTTTATTTTCATACAGATGCATGCCAGAGCTATACAAAAGTTGAATTAGATGTTAAGAAACAAAAATTAACTTTTGTTTCCCTTAATTCTCATAAAATACATGGACCAAAGGGAGTTGGAGCATTATACATAAGAGAAGGTTCAAAAATTACTCCTTTAATGCACGGGGGAGGGCATGAACGCGGATTTAGGGCTGGAACTGAAAATATTCCAGGAATAGCTGGATTTGCAGAAGCTGCAAGACTTGCGATGGATAAGAGACATGTTGAACAAATGAGTAAACTAAGAGATAAATTAATTGAAGGAGTCCTAAAGATTGAAGGCGTTCGATTAAATGGTCCAACTGGAGAGAAAAGATTGTGCAATAATGCAAATTTCTCATTCAAAGGAATAGAAGGAGAGGCAATTGGTGGATATTTGGATGCAAAAGGAATATGCTCTTCCACTGGTTCTGCTTGTTCAAGCAGGAAATTAGAACCAAGCCATGTGCTTAAGACAATGGGCTTGAGTGATGAGGAAGCAAATGGGAGCCTTAGGATGACTCTAAGTAGATTCACAACTGAGAAGCATATTGATCAGACCTTGGAAGCACTTCCGGATATTGTAAAAAAATTAAGGAAAATTTCCACAATTGGAAAGGTGATTGGCCGTGTATTCTAAAAAAGTAATGGCACATTTCAAAAATCCTAAATTCGCAGGAGAGATTAAGGATGCAGATGGAATTGGGGAAGAAGGAAATATCCGTTGCGGAGATGAGATGAGGATCTTTATAAAAGTTAAAAATGACCGAATAGATAAGATAAAATTCCTGACTTATGGCTGTGTTTCTGCAATTGCTGCAACTGATGCATTGTGCCAGATTGCAAAAGGAAAAACCTTAGAAGAAGCAGAAGGGCTCGCGTATACTGATATAATTAGTGAGTTGAAGGAATTGCCTCCAATTAAGCATCATTGCTCAATTATGGGAACTAAGGCTCTAAAAAGGGCGATTGAAGATTATAGAAAAAAGGATAAAGGTGAAAATAAAATGATAAAAAATAAAATCACTGCTGAAAGCACAGTGGAGAGTGTTCTAAAGATCGAAGGTGCAGATCAGGTATTAGTCAAATATAGTTTTCCATGCTTGCACTGCCCAATGGCTGCAATGGAAATGGATAAATTAACAATTGGATACGTATGCAATGCGTATAATTTAAATTTAGAAGGATTGCTTAAGGAATTAAATTCTTTATCCCGAGACAACAAAAAGTCGTCTCGACCTATACTGAACCAACGAGATAAACCCAATAAACATAAATCGGAATTATTAAGTTGTTTCAGTATAGGAAAGAAAAAATCTGTAAAAAAAGAAGTGAAAAGATGATACATACAATTAGATGCCCAAAATGTGGAAAAGAAGGAGATCCAGCTGAATCTGTAGGTGCTTTTTGCCCTGCGTGTTATGATTTCAAGATTAAGCTCCCAGAAATCCATTTCAAGAAATGCAAGAAATGTGAACGAGTACTTTTTGATAAGGAATGGTTACCTTACAATAAGAAAAAAATAGAAGAAAGAATAGTTTCCAGATTGAAAGGTTCGTTCAATAGGGCAGATTATTATTTAGATGCTGAGCAGGCAGTATTCTATTTTGAAATTGGAGGAAAAGTCCATATGGAAAATAGGACACTCTCTCCAAAAATAGAAATTGTAATGTGCCCCAATTGTTCCAGGGAAAGCGGAGGATATTTTGAGGCAATACTCCAGTTCAGGGGAAACAAAAAAAGCAGGAAATTTTTTGCAAACAAATTGCATCACTTATTGAGTAATAAAACTTATGTGAATAAGGTTGAGGAGAAAAAAGAAGGGATTGACCTTTATGTTGGAAGCACAAAAGTAGTTCTGAATGTTCTAAAGGAAATGGGATTAACCTATAAAATAAGCAGAACCTTACATACGCAGAAGGAAGGGAAAATGCTATATAGAACTACGTTTGCGATTAGGTTTGAGTAATTCATTATCTTGAACAAAAGTAGATTTTACCACACAAAAATAGCCAAAAATGTGTAGTAAAGTTCAATACAAACATTTAAAATCATTATTTACCATATTATATACTAGTGAGATATCGTATGTCCACATTAACTCGAACTAAACGAAATTCAGATTCCAGCAGACGCCTTAAAGACAGGATTAAATATATATTCTGGGACGTCGATGGTACATTATTTCACAAAGTAGAGTCAATAAAACAGGAACATAGATTATTGGCATACAACGCATTTGTTATATGTAAAACTGCTGGCATGAATCGCAACCCATTTAGGATAAGGGAGAATATGCCCTTTCAATTGCTCGCAGAAGTTCCAGATTCCGTTAAAAGAGAGTATGATGCACTTTTACGGGATTCTAAGAAGAACCCAAATGGAAAATATGGATCAAACGGACATCTTTTTATGGGCGAGTTTGGACTTGATCAGACTTATGTGGCAAAATTTATATCAACAATAGAGTATGGGAAATTTTTGGCTAGAGACGAAGCTCTTATCCAAATGTTTGAATTTTTCAAAAGATGCTGTCCACACATTCAACACGGTGTAATGTCTAATGAAGTTTACGAAACTATCGCTGCAATAGTAACAGCATTGGGATTGGACATAAATTTTTTCAAAAATCCCAAGGTTGATGAACTTTTCCCACCAGAAAAACGATTAATAGATGGAAGCTCATTGGATGGTCCATTTGGGCTTTTTTGCGCATATAATCTGCAGGGAAAGAAACCAGATCCAAAACCGTTTACGCAGATATTACGTGTGGCTGAGCTAGAAGAGTCGCCAAACAGTATTTTGTATGTCGGAGATAGCATTGACAAGGATATTATACCAGCAAAACGAGCAGGGATGGTTAGTACGCTGGTATGGGCAGGTAAACATTGTGAGCATGCGGATTTTACTTTCAGAACTGTCTATGAAGTAGTCTCTTTGTTTAAATAATATTTATCTTGCAGAAGCATTTTTCTAACAATATAATCTTCAAATTTTATTTTAAGTAAGAATTAATCATCTTTATGGATTCGGGAATAGCTGGAAGATTAACTAATGTAGTTTTAAATCTAGCAATTAATGCAAATGCAGTTGCCTTTGGTGGAGGAACTCCAAATAATCCTAGTACAATGAGTGAAGCACCTTCACTAAGCCCTAAGCCAGCTAAGGTTGGGGAAGGAACAAACTCGAGCATAGTTATTGTTGGCTGGAAAAACATAAAGAAAAGCAATTCTGGGAATGGAAGGTTCAGAACAATCCCAACACTCTTGGCTATAAACATCCAGGAAATTGCCTTCATGGTCCAGGTATAGAGCATTAAAGCTAGAATGTGCGGAGTTTTTTTAATCACTGCATGGGAGTTTTCCTGCATACGTTCGAACATTTCATATATGGTTCCAAAGAATGGGAATTTCTTTGAGAATGCGAATAGTAGAAGAAATCTCTTAGAGAACAGCAATAGTAACATTGCAAGAACCATTGCTCCAATTACTAAAGAACCTAAGAAGAAATATTCTATTTTATCTACTTTGAGGACATAAGTTACGATATAGAAAATTGAGATAGTTCCTACAATGAATTTTAGGATAAAATCAAACATTTGCGGGCCAAAAACTGCAAGCATTGCCTTTTCAGAAGGAATGTTTTTCTTATGAAGAACTGCAACTGAGGAAAAATAGCCCATTCTTGCAGGGGTAAAATCTGCCCAGAGCATTCCAACCCAATGGGCTTTTACAACATCAAAAAGATTGTATTTTACTTTTTGCTCATCCAGCATTATTTTTATTCTCCAGATCATACCTATATACATCAAAAGGAGAAAAAATATTCCTAAGAATAGATAATAGAGATTAATATTCCAAACTTCACTTAAGAAATCCTTTACACCTATGAATTTGAGTAATAAGACTATGATTGCAATTGAGATAATTAAATCTAGGATTATTATTTTTTTATCTAGTTTTTTCTCAGCCATTGGGAGTATTTTGTAAGTAAAGATTATAAAGGTTAATGTAGGATTCGCTTTCCATACTCACAAACTCTGTTCAGTTTACAGCTTTGACATTTTGGATTCTTAGGAATGCAAACTGTTTGTCCATAAGCAACAAAAATCTGATTTTATTTCAAAACCAGCACAATCATGCTGGTATCATCATAAAGTATAATATTCCCCTCTGAGATATTATATCAGCCATGACGAAGCACATAATAGATATTGGCTACCCAATTTTACATAATTCTATCAAATTTGGCACGAAGCATAAAATAGCCCCCTGAGTTATACTTAGGGTGTTGCAAATTTAAAACATTTCGGTCACCTCAAAACTCATCCAAAAACCTCTAAACAACGATCTTTCTCCAATCCTTAAACCCTAACAGAAAACAGCCTATTGCCGAGTAGAGCATTGCACTTAGAGAGCAATAGGTATGTTGCAATGCTCTCTTAATCCCTGAAAAGGTAAACTTCTCTAAGCAGAAACTTCCCTTAGCCCTGGAATTAACTCTCTCAGAACTTACTCTTTTTCTATAATCCTTATCTTTAGGCTTTCCAAAATCTTTTCCATTTCTTTTATTTCTGTCTATAATATCTTCCACTCCTATTTTCCTAAGAAAACTTCTAATCCTGGAAAAATCATAAGCAGAATCTGCTAGAATCTTCTTTATCTCATGGGTAAAATTTTTCCAGATTCTTTTAACTAAAGGAAAAAACTGCGTGGAGTCATGCTCATTAGCAGGAGTTACTACTACTGCAACTGGTAACTCTGATTCTGCATCAGTAACTATATGTGCTTTATACCCAAAGATGTGTTCTTCTTTTACAGCACAGTAACCCCATTTAGCTTCTCTATCTCCTTTTAGGTATGCTTCAAATGCTGTAGAATCTACTGAGAGAATAAATCCTCTGGATAATCCCAGTTCCTTAGCCTTGGAAACTAAAAAGTAGAACACTTCGTTTAGATTAATTCTACTTCTGGCTCTACTTATAGTTGATGCAGAGGGTACTTTCTTCAGCTTGCAGGCTTTCAGAATCTGTGGAAAAATCCTCATTTTCCTAATCAGTTCTTTATCTGAAGAAAAACCAAGGAGATTCCTGAACAAAAGTGCTTTGGTTAAAGCACTTTTTAGGTAAGTCTTGGGCCCTGTTTTATGTTGTTCTTCCTTATCCAGGAAGCTGAAAGACACAGCTTCCGATAACTTTATTAGAATAGTGTTCCTTGTCATACTGGTCACTTTTGAGGTGCTGTCTTATCTCTGCAGAGGTGGGAGGCACCCCATATAGTGTATTCTTAGGAAAAATTTACGAATTTATCGAGAAGTAGTTTTCGAGTTAATTTGCAACAGGCTATTATACTGTATTAATTGAGATTTTTAAATGCACCCTATTATAAAATCAGGGTTTCGTGTGACACTCTACGGCCTAAAGGCCGTAGCTTCTTCAATTTTGATATATGCATTTCCTGTGCCTTTAGGGGAAGACGCAATACTAATCTCGAAGAAGCCAGGTTCTCATCCGCAACATAAATGTTGCGGCTTCCGAACCGTAGAGTGTCAGTGATTAAATTATTCTCCCTCAAACTCAACCAAATTGAAAACCTTGTAACCAGCATCCAGGATTTTCTTTTTCCCACCCAAATCTGGAAGATCAACTATAAAACAACACTCAACTATTTTTCCTCCTAATTTCTCAATTAATTTACATGCAGCAAGTGCAGTTCCTCCAGTAGCAATCAAATCATCTACAAGCAAAATATGACTATTCCCATCTATTGCATCCTCGTGAATCTCAATTGTATCTTTTCCATATTCCAATCCATAACCAATAGAAACTACTTTTCCTGGAAGCTTTCCTTTTTTTCTAATTGGAACAAAACCGATTCCTAATCTGTGCGCAATAGCCCCTCCAAGAATAAATCCTCTGGCTTCTATTCCTGCAACAAGATCAATGTGCTGGCCCTTATACCTCTCGACTAAAACTTCAATCATTTGGTTGAATCCTTCCTTATCTTTCAAAAGCGTAGTAATATCCCTAAACATTACTCCCTGCTTTGGCCAATTAGGAATAGTCCTAATTTTAGATTTAAT
>CAYYPF010000014.1:12333-15559 GCA_964473475.1 Microcaldota archaeon
TGAGTGATTCCGGGCAGGGGCACTTCCTTTCTGAAGGCATTTTCAGAATTATGTCCTTAAGCACTTTCTGCAAATTCACATTATTTTTCTTCATTGTTTCTATTACTTCAAGAACACTTACAGTTCGTTCAGCCCAAACATCATAATCAGTCACGCTTGCAACTGAAAGGTAGCATAGCTCTTGCTCGATTGCAAGATTAACCTCTGGAACCACAGTCATGCCTATAATGTCTGCAACTGTCCTGAAGAACCTGGATTCTGCTTTTGTGGAAAATCTTGGACCCTCTATACAAACATATGTTCCAAAATGGTGCATTGGAATATTTAATCCACTTATTACATCAGTTGCAAGCTTGCGCATCTGAGGGCAAAATGGCTCTGCAACAGAAATATGCGTAACTGGCTTCTCATCGCAATAAGTAAGCCTCCTAAGCTTAGTGAAATCAAAATATTGGTCTGGAATAACTATTTCTCCGGGCCTAATATGCTCCTTAAGTGAGCCTACTGCGCACAATCCTATAACTCTCTTTACCCCTAACTCCTTTAATGCATAAATATTCGCATGATAATTTACCTTGTGCGGAGGAAATCTATGGTCTGGTCCATGCCTAGGCAAAAAGGCAATAGTTTTATCCTCAACTTTTGCAATCTTTATCTTATCTGAGGGTTTTCCATAAGGAGTACTTACCTCTACTTCTTCAATTGTATGAAAAATATCTGAGGAGTATACACCAGTTCCACCAATAATTCCAAGTTCTGCTTTCATAAGATCACTAATTAACCAGTGTATTTTTATTTACTTAAACCAAAGACAGAAAAGACAAAATACTAACTAAATTATCTCTTTTGTCTTTTTTAACCTATGTTTTTTCCAATCCCAATTCAATAATCTTCTTGACCAGTATGAAAAATATCTGATGAATAAACTCCAGTTCCACCAATAATTCCTAAATCTACATTCATACGACCACCAAAACTAATTATTTCTTTAGCCATTTCCAAAGAGGAATATACCGAATATTATCGTGCTTTTCCTCTGTCTCCTTTGTTATAACCAAGGAATCGGATGTTCTGAATATGTGTGCAAATTTTCTTATACCTTTTATATCTGGTTGCTCCCGATATTTTACTTCGATTCCTCTTAGTGGATCAGTAAGAACAATATCTACTTCGTCCTGTTGCGGAGAACGCCAAAAAAAGTTTGCCTCAGTTTTCAGGACACAGATATTTTCCGCTACCTTTCCCATATACGTTGAATCATGTTTTAGGCTAACTCCTAAAGGAGAGAAACCTATATAATATTTCTTTAGCTTCTTTTCGCTTGTGCTTGCATTCCTTGAATAATTATAAATGCTTTTTATAAGAAACGAACTCTCCAGATAAAATAAATATTTTGATACTGTTGTTCTAAAAACTCCAAGAGTATTGGCAAGATCATTTTTGTCAAGTAATAATCCGGTATTATCTATTATGATGTTCATTATTCTTTCAAGCACTGAAGGATCTTCTAATCTGTATCTTCTTGGGATTTCCTGATAGATTGCCTTATCGATTATTCCTTCTTTAATGTATTTTCTAATGAAAAAATGATCCTTCTCATCTATTAATTCTGGAAAACCACCAATCAAAAGATAATGATCCAGTGCATTTTTTACATCATTTTTATAAATCTCTTCCTGCGAAATATTTTTAAATTCCAGATACTCTCTAAACGATAAAGGGTTCATCTTAAACTCAAATATTCTGCCTGCAAGCGATTCTTTGGATGTTTTTCTAAGAAATAAAGCTTCTGACCCTGTTACAAATATTTTTAGATTTTTAAGGTCATACAACCGTTTTATTTGCTCAGCCCAGTTGTTTAATTTTTGAACTTCATCGAAAAAAATAAATTTTATTTGAGTTTTTGTTAAGTTCTCAGCGACTTTCAAAACTTCCAATGCATTTGTTTCACTAAAATCATCAAAAGAAAAATACAGGATGGATTTTGGATTTTCTTTTTCAAGCAGTTTTTTTATTACATGGTATATAAGGTAAGATTTTCCAGTTCTTCTTAGGCCATATATGCCTATAATCTGTTTTTTCTTAATATATTGCTCAATGGTGTCATAGATGTCTCTGTGCTTAAGTGAGACATTGAAAAAATTTCCTTGCCACCAGGGATTTGAGTCTACTAATGCATCCTCCAAATACATGTATACCACCAACCTACATATTTTCAATAATATGTAGGTTTAGAAACGACATATTTAAAAAGGTATCTTTAATTTAAGAATAAATTTTTAGTCTACTTCAATAATCTTCTTGACCAGTATGAAAAATATCTGAAGAGTACACACCGGTTCCTCCTATAATTCCAAGTTCTGCTTTCATAAGATTACCAAAATATAATTAGTTAGATAAATTAGATATAAACAAGTAAATATTAAAACTAATGAGAAACTGATGGGAACTGGTTTTCAGAAATCTTTTTAAATTATAAGCACTAACCTATTTCGGTGAGTTTACATGAGAAAAGCTCAAGCAGGATTAGATTTCCTTATGACATATGGATGGGCACTACTTTTGATTGTATTGGTAGTAGGTGCATTATTTGCATTAGGAGTTTTTGATATTGGATCATTTACTGGAAGCAAAGCAACAGGTTTTGCAGAGGTTGGAGTAGTTGGTTGGAAGCTAGACACTGGCGGAATACTTACTGTTAAATTTGAAAACCATGTGGGTGTGGATATAAGCGTAACTGAAATTAACGCCACATACAAAACACAAGGCGTAGTATATAATACTGCATTTGATGTAAGCAATGGAAAACAATCAGCGCTTATTACAGTAGGTACATTCACAAGCCCAGGAGCAAAGGGATCCAGTTATGCAATAAGCATGGTGATTTCGTATACTGATAAAAACACTGGAATCGCATATACTGACTCTGGAACTGTAACTGGTAAGGTAAGCTAATTAAATTAGCTTTATTTTTTCTTTTTCTTTTATTCTCTTTTATTATTTTCTCGTAGTTGTTCTTTTATTATTGAATTCGTAAAGAACCTCGCATCTGCTATTTTTTCTTCTTCCCAAAACTCTCAACAATTGCAATTTCCTTCTTGGAAAATCCATCTTTCTTGAACTGCTCAATTATTTGTTCGTGCGTAAATCCTTTATCTAAACGGAGTTCGTAAACATCTTGCAGGATATGCTTTTTATCGCGGTTTTTCAACCAGGAAAGGATAGG